>JANQGS010000113.1 GCA_028277195.1 Candidatus Gastranaerophilales bacterium | reverse complement strand
TTGCAAGGTCTGTATATATATCCCTGCCAACACATCCGGCAAAATCAAGGGTATTTGTTTTATCAGGCAGCACTACTCTTGCTATATCGTTTTTTTTGTCCAGCGGTACGAAAGTTCCGTTGAGCAGTCCGGCGGCTTTTCGCGCAAATTTTATTGCCGGCGAGCCTTTTACGGCATAATCCCTGTCAATGCAATCATTTTGCATTAAAATATCGCGTATATACCCGCCGACAATATACAGTTCAGTCCCCGGCGGGCATATGCCGAGCAATTTTGTATTGATTTCATCACTAAATCCGGGCATAAATATAACACCGCACGAGGTTTTGCAAAAACACCTCGTTTATTTTTGCAATTTTATCATAACAAATAATTCCTGATTTCGCATAGTCCGGCGAATTCATGTTTAAAGTAAGAATTATCAGTACGCCAGGGATAAAACTCATATATTTAAATGATTTTTTTATGGGATTTAAAACAAATTAAAGTTCCGGGAAAAATGACCGACTATAAAAATGTAAGGCCATTTTAAGACCATACACAAAACCTCCTCCCCGAGTCTAGTTGCCGCTCTACAGCGGCTTTTTTTTTATGGGAATTTTTGAGCGGCTCTGAGTTATAATAAAACCATGAAACCCCAAAACATTATCTTTTTTATCCTGCTGTTTTCGGCAGTATCCTTGCTCCTGGTGAATATCCTGCATATAGACAGGCCCGAGCCTGAGCCCGCTGCGGGCGTAAATCCTTCAACTCAGGAGAATAAGAAGGAATCCGGGACAAAAATCGGCCAACATGGCGGAACTCTCTATAACGCCACTATTGGAGAGGGTCCAAAAACATTCAACCCCTGGAACGCAAAGGATAATACCTCTGCGGAAATGGGCGCGTTGATGTTTGACGGGCTGGTCACCACCGACGCCCGCACCGGTGAGGTCATCCCAATGATGGCAAAATCCTTTAAAGTAGATAAAACAGGCACCGTATATACTGTAGAGCTGCGAAAAAACCTTAAATGGTCCGACGGAAAACCAATCACCTCAGAGGATGTTGTTTTTACCTGGAATAAAATTATCGCGGAAGGTTACGGCAATACCAGCGCGCGCGATAACGTATTGATTGACGGTAAAATGCCTGAAGCCAGGGCTATAGACAGACTAACCGTTCAGTTTACTACTGTAAAACCTTTTGCCCCGTTTTTAAGGCTGTTAAGCCAGAGCATTGCCCCAAAGCATGTTTTTGAGCCTGTTGTTGAACAAGGCAAGGCTGCTTTTGACGCTTTTTACGGCGTTACAACCCCGCCCGGGGATTTTGTGACCGGCGGCATGTTCAAACTTGAAAGATATGTGCCGGCACAGAGGGTTGTCTTTGTACGAAACCCCGACTATTACAAGACCGACGCAAAGGGCCAAAAGCTGCCATATCTTGATAAATATATATATTACGTGGTTGGGGACATTAATAACCGGGTACTCAAGTTTGAATCCGGCCAGCTCGACATCCTGCCCCTTACGGGAAGTAACGTTGCCAGGTTTAAGGAGCTCGAAAAGCATTCTGACTATAAAGTATATAACCTCGGGCCTGATACGGGTACAATATTCCTGTCATTTAACCTTAACAGGAAAAAAAATCCCGTAAAACAGCACTGGTTTAATAATAAAAATTTCAGGAAAGCGGTAAGCCTTGCTATTGACAGGGAAGGCATTGTAACGAACATTTTAAGGGGAGTGGGAGCACCGCTTTATACTGCTGAGAGCCTGTCCTCGATTTTTTTGAATGAAAAACTAAAAAACGGTGAGCCCAGGAACATTGAAAAAGCAAGGGCCCTTCTGCAAGAGGCCGGTTTTACCCGGAATAAAAAGGGTTTGCTTTTTGACGGGGAGGGAAATCAGGTTGAGTTCAGCCTTACGACCAATGCAGGCAATACAGAACGCGAATCGGTAGGGGTCATGATAAAGCAGGACCTGGAAGAGCTGGGAATGAAGGTTAATTTTAAGCCAATTGAGTTTAATGTCCTGGTCGGCAAGTTATCCGACTCATTTGAGTGGGAAGCTGTTATTATAGGGCTGACAGGCAGCCCGCTCGAACCGCACAGCGGACGCAATGTCTGGAGCAGCACCGGCGCTTTGCATATGTTCAACCAGAGGAAGGGGCAGGACATTATAGATAAAACCGACCTCAGGGAGTGGGAAAAAGAGCTTGATGAAATCTATGAAAAAGCCGCTATAACACTTGATTTTGAGGACCGCAAAAAATACTATGACCGGTACCAGGAAATTGTTTATGAATACAACCCGTTTATTTATATTTATTCGGGTTTGCGAGTATACGCAATAAGAAACAGGTTCTGCAACCTGAACCCTACAGCGCTTGGCGGGCCATTGCACAACCTTGAGGAGATTTATGTAAAAAAACAGAGATGATTTAGTTAGCAGGTATTAATTATACCTATATAAGTACGAATTGTAAATTTTTTTATATTCTATTTTTACAAAAATTTAAATATTCAGTAAATGGTAACTACTCAGCACCCTAAAAATTCTTCAAAATCGGCCCACCCTCGCCCTGAAGGTCAGTTATTTTTTTGCGACTTCCCCAGCTTCTCTTTACATTTAAACCGTTTACAAACATTTTAGAATCCTCGTACCCTACATATTCAGGATTTCTTTAACTATTCACTATAATAACCCCAAACATCCAATAACCCCAAATATTAACCCGGCTGCCCAGAACACATAAACAACCCCGGGCTCTGACCACCCTGAGAGTTCAAAATGATGGTGAATAGGGCTCATTTTAAATACGCGTTTTCCCGTGGCCTTAAAACTTATTACCTGTATTATCACAGATAACGTCTCAATTACAAATACCCCGCCGATTATCGCCAGCCAGAGCTCAAACCCTCCCAGTACCGCAATAGTCCCCAATACCCCGCCCAAAGCAAGGCTTCCGGTGTCGCCCATAAACATTTTTGCGGGGTTTTTGTTGTACCGTAAAAATCCAAGACAACTGCCTGCTATAGCGGCACTAACTATTGCCAGGCCAGTAGCTCCTTTAAAGTAGCATATAACAGCGCATGCAATAAACGCAAAAAACGAAGTGCCCGCAGCCAGCCCGTCAAGCCCGTCAGTCAGGTTCACCGCATTAGAGGCACCAACCACGACAAAAACACCAAAAAAGATTAGCCATAATGGCGAATCAGTGTAAAAATACATATATAGAGCCGGTATCAGGGCTATTGCCGCCTGGAACAGGAGTTTTCTTTTCGCGCCTATTCCTTTATTGTGCTTTTTTGTTATTTTAAGGTAATCATCGTTAAACCCCAGCAGCATAAAGAGAATAAATGCCACAATCGCCAGCGCGGGTTTTAAACCAAAGCTCCGGTCCATAATGAGCGCGAGTAAACCCGCTACTACAGCGGGTAAAACCAGGATAATACCGCCGGTTGTCGGAGTACCGCTTTTTGTGGTATGTGAGGATGGAGCATCTTCGCATATGTATTGGCCGTAAAACTTTTTCTTGAGAAAATCAAGGTATGGTATGCCTGAGAGCAATGTCAGCAATAAGGCTAAAAGCCCGGAAACCGTTATTAACATTCTTCGAGAGCTTCCTGCATCTCGTCCAGCACAAGCTGTGCGGCTGATACCCTGTCTGCGGCGGATGTAATGGGCCTGCCCACTACGAGGTAGTCAACCCCGGCCCTGATGGCATCCCTCGGGGTTACCACCCTTATCTGGTCGTTAACCACAGACCAGGTAGGCCTTATTGCCGGGCAGAGTATAATAAAGTCCTCCCCGCATTCTTTTTTTATCTTTGGCACGTCTGTCGCGCTCGCGATAATTCCGTCAAGCCCCGACTTTTTGGCTACTTTTGCCAGCTGGCTCACATAGTCGTCAATATTAAGATTTATTAACAACTCCTCTGTAAGGGTTCTTTGCCCAAAGCTCGTCAGGAGCGTAACCCCGAGCACTTTTGGCTTTGGCAGGCCAAGGCTTTTCGCGGTTTCCCTTGAGAGCTTAAGGCATGTTGAAATCATTTTTGACCCGCCCGTTATATGGATATTAAAAAAAGTAACCCCGTGCTTAACGAGGTTTGCGCCGGCTTTTGCAACCGTATTCGGTATGTCATGGAATTTTCCGTCAAAAAATATTTCCCTGTCCTGGTCCTGTATCATTTTTATAATGTCGGGCCCAACGCTGGTAAACAGTTGCAGGCCGACCTTAAATACTCCCACATGGTCTTTTAATTCGCTTACGAGTTCACTTGCCTCTTCCATAGTATTTACATCCAGGGGCAAAACAAGCCTGTCCCTGGCGGTTTTTGGTTTTGTTATCATTTTCTGCGCTCTGTCCCTTAACATTCATCCATCTCAAATTAAATAAATCGGCTATAATTTTAACACTTAATTTCTGAGCATACAATATTTTTGTAACAGTTCAGGCTATCTTAAATTTAAAATTTTTAAAAATCTATATTAAAATCGTTAAAGGGGCTACGCCCCTTTAACCACAACTGGGGCGGTGGGCGGGTGATTTTGATAAAATTTTTTGCGAATAATGACCTGAACTGTTACATATTTTTTATCATATAATTTAATTATGAAAAGACAGGGCAGTATGTTAGTTATATTTGCGATGCTCCTGGCGTTTATGCTGGCGGCAGTCACCGCAGGGTTTATGTACTTAAACAGCCTGCCTTCCATCGCACAGATTGAGCAGTATGAACCCACTCTCACCTCGCAGATTGTTTCCGCTGACGGCAGGATAATAAAGACCTTTGGGGCTTATAACTATAAAAAAGTCAGCATTGAACAAATCCCCGAGCACATGAAAAAAGCCATAATCTCGATAGAGGATAAAAATTTTTATACTCACAGGGGATTTGATATTCCCGCTTTAATAAGGTCAACAATAAAAAACATAAAGGCGCGCAAAATTGTCCAGGGCGCAAGCACAATAACACAGCAGATTACAAGGATACTTTTTCTTTCCCAGGAAAAAACCTTTACCCGCAAGTTTAAGGAACTGGTGCTGGCTTACAGGCTGGAAAAAACGCTTCCAAAGGATAAAATCCTGGAAATGTACCTGAACAATATATACCTGGGCGAAGGAGCTTACGGCATAGCGGCGGCGGCAGATATTTACTTTGATAAAAAAGTACAGGAGCTTACCCTGGCCGAATGCGCCCTGGTTGCGGGCCTGCCCCAGGCACCGTCGGTTTACAGTCCCTACAGGAATATGGAACTCGCTAAAAAGCGCAGGGCAATGGTGGTTAACAGGATGCTCGATGACGGCCATATAACACGGGAGCAGGCCAGGAAAATAAATGAATCTGAAATAAAACTCAGCACGGATATAAAAATAAATACCCTTAAAAAAGCTCCTTATTTTGTTGATTTTGTAATCAGGGAATTAAGGGATAAAGCAGGGCTTGAAGAGCAGGAGGTTATCCAGGGAGGCTATAAAATATATACGACCCTGAATTATGAATACCAGAAAGCTGCTGAAAAAAGCCTTGTTAATAATATGAAAGGATGGGGGCTTAATGAATCCGACGAGCAGGCGGCGCTTATTTCCTATGATGTTGTATCAGGGCAAATCCTTGCATATATAGGAGGCAGGGACTATTCCCAGACACAGTTTGACAGGGTTTCATTAGCTGTAAGGCAGCCGGGCTCGTCTTTTAAGGTGTTTATTTATACAACGGCCATGGAGCAGGGGCTTACCCCGTTTAGCGCTTATCCTGATATCCCGGTGCAAATAGGGGACTGGGGACCGCAGAATTACGGGAAAAAGTACAGGATAGAACTTCCTCTATATAAAGCGCTTGCCCTGTCGTCAAATGTGGTTGCCGCACAGCTTATTATGGACGCGGGCGTGTATGAGGTAAGAAAAACGGCAAGGAAAATGGGTATAACAACACCCATAGAAAAAGACCCGACCATTGCCCTGGGCTCAAGCGGCGTTAAAATGATAGAGCTGGCAACAGCTTACGGGGTGCTGGCAAACGGCGGCATAAAGGTTGAGCCGTATTCGATTGAAAAGATTGAAACCGCCAACGGGAAAGTGGTTTATGTGGCAAACAATGACTACAGAAGGGTTCTGGATATAAAAACCGTTGCTTATATGGTCGAAATGCTGAAGCAGGTGGTTAAATTCGGAACAGGCGCCGCGTCAGGCATAGGCAGGCCCTCGGCAGGAAAAACCGGTACAACGGACAGCTACAGGGATGCCTGGTTTGTGGGGTTTACCCCCGATATTGTAACAGCGGTCTGGGTCGGCAATGACAACAATACCCCGACAAACAAGCTAACAGGCGGTTCACTGCCCGCTGTTATCTGGAGGGATTACATGAAAGTAATTACCTATAATAAGCCTGTCATGGATTTTATGTACCCTGAGATTATTGTGGACACAAAATATGAACCCGGCATACACGAGGACGAGCTTGAGGAAATAATCAAGAAAAGGGAGCAGGAAGAGGAAAAAGAGGAAAAAACCCGGAAAGATGAAATAGAAATAGAAGGGCCTGAAAACCCGGAGGAATTTAACCCCGTACCCGTGCCGGTAAAGAGGGTTAAGGTAAAAACCATAAAACACAAACCAATAACGACTCCCGGGAAAAAAAGAACTATTGGCGGCTCGGGCTTTTGAATTTTTTCAAACTGACACCTGAAATTTGTAGTTACTTTGTTTAATTAAATTTAAGCCCGCCGGGTTTATACTTAATATAAAAAGGCTTAAAGGAATTTTTATGCTTAAATCCGGCTCCAGGCTCTCTGAAAAAATACTTACAGCCCCGGTACAGGGCATTGACGAGAACGGTATAGAAAAAACATATACACTGAGCGCTTTTGCCGGTGAGAACATAGTCCTGTACTTCTGCCCGATGGATAATTCCCCTGAGTGTGAGCAGGAAGCGGCTAATTTTAATGATAATCTCGATAAAATAGCCCCAAAAGCAACGCTAATCTGTGTCAGCCCGGACAGTATAGCCGGTCACAAACAGTTCCAGGAGCGGCTGGGGCTTAATTTTATATTGTTTTCCGATACTGATTACAGGATTATCAGGGCTTTTGGGGTATGGGGAAAAAAGGAAATCCTGGGCATTGAAGTACTGGGGGTTATACGCTCAACTTTTCTTATCGGGAAAAACGGTATAGTAAAGCACACCTGGGGTAATGTCAAGATTGAAGGACATGCGCCCGAGGTAATAAAAGTGCTTAACCTGCTGGATTAGTGTAAAATAAATTATTATGGACAAAAAAATAATACTCGCCTCAGCCTCCCCCGGAAGAAAGGAATTACTGGAAAACATCGGGCTTGATTTCCTGGTAATGCCCTCAAATATTGAGGAAAACATAGAAAAAATTGAGGACATAGAGAGCATTGCGCTTGAAAAAGCTCTGGGTGCGGCTAAAAAAATAAATTTCCCGGCAATCATAATAGGCTCGGACACAATAGTCACCATAGGGAGCAAAATCCTCGGCAAACCCCGGGACAGGCGGGATGCCTTTAATATGCTGAAAACCCTGGGCGGGAAGACCCATAAAGTCCTCTCGGCAATAGCTGTTTATGATACGGAAACAGGAAAAACCGTAAAAACCTCGGTTAAAAGTGATGTAACATTCAGAAAACTTGAGGAGCGGGAAATACAGAACTACATTAACACGGGTGAGCCGCTTGATAAAGCGGGGGCTTATGCTATCCAGGGAGTGGGCTCTGTGTTTGTCAAGTCCATAAGCGGCTGTTATTCAAATATAGTGGGAATATCTGTTTATAAAACGGCTGAAATACTTAAGGATTTTGGGGTTAAGGTGTTGTAATGCGTGTTCTTGGGATTGATCCGGGTATAGCAATTGTCGGCTACTGTTTTCTTGAGCATGACAAGGCCCGCAAAATAATTGAATGCGGCTCAATACAGACCTGTAAGGACCTGCCCAACCCGAAAAGGCTGGCTGAAATACACAAAGACCTTACTTACCTGGTAAAAAAGTTTAAACCTGACGCAGCCGCGGTTGAGCAGCTCTTTTATTTTAAGAACGCCAAAACCATAACCAACGTAAGCGAAGCAAGAGGGGTTATTTTAATGACCCTGGAAATCCTTGGCGTGCCTGTTTTTGAATATACGCCTCTTGTTGTAAAACAGGCAATTACCGGGTATGGAAGGGCCTGCAAGGATGACGTAAAAAATATGGTAAAAATGTTTTTTGAAGGGCAGAAAATCCCAAAGCTCGATGACACTACCGATGCTATAGCGATTGCAGTTTGCCAGACATTGATGAACAGGATTTGAAGAAATTTTATTTTTGTTATAAAAAATAAGATAGATGCAGGAAAATTTAAAAAGGATGAGGGATTTATATGAAAATCATAGTTTGTGTAAAACAGGTTCCGGACACATCAGACATTAAATGGACAGAAAACAACACAATGGTCAGGGAGGGAGTAGAGAGCATAATGAACCCCTTTGACGAGTACGCTGTTGAAACAGCGCTCAGGATAAAGGAAGCCTCTTCTGAAACCACAATTACAGCAATAACAATGGGGCCTCCCCAGGCAAAGGACGTTCTGAAAAGGGCAATAGCAATGGGAGCTGACGAGGGAATTTTAATTTCGGACAAAAAGTTCGCCGGGGCTGATACCCAAGCCACCAGCCGCACGCTTGCCGCTGCAATCAGCACTAAAATAGGCGAATATAACCTTGTTATATGCGGAATGTACGCCATAGACGGAGATACAGCCCAGACAGGCCCGAGCATCGCCGAGCACCTGGATATTCCGCAAATAACATACGCCAAGGAGCTTGAATATACAGGCGAAGATAGCATAACAGTAAAACGTGAGGTTGACGAGGGCTCACAAAAGGTGGAAATGCGGTTGCCGGGCGTTGTGTGTATGCTTAAATGCGATTATGAACCCAGGAAACCCTCAATTAAAGGCACAATGAAAGCCAACAGGACGCAAATTCCCGAATATAACCTTGAAGATATCGGCCTTGACCCGTCAGTCGTGGGTATAAAGGGTTCGCCGACAATCGTTTCAAAGGCATTCAGGCCCGAACCCAGGGAATCCGGGGAAATGATACAGGCCGGCAGCCCGCAGGAAGCGGCACAGGCATTAATTGAAAAATTAAAAGCAGAAAAAATACTTGCATAAAGGAGAAAATAAATGAGCGAACATAAAGGCATTTGGGTAATAGCGGAAAAAACCCCGGAAAATCAAATAGCAGGCGTTTCACTTGAACTCGTTAACGCAGCTAAGGGCTTATCGCAAAAACTTAGCGGGGAAGAGGTAGGAGTACTTTTACTTACCGGAAATGATGATGTAGAGCCCCTTTTAAAAGAACTTTCAGAAGCAGGCGCGCAAAAAGTCTACCTTGTACGGGATGAAAACCTGGAAAGATACTCTACAGAACTCTATTCAAAAGCTGCCTGTGATGCGATAACACAGAAAAAACCTTCGATAGTGCTTATTGGTGCTACAACAACAGGCAGGGACCTTGCCCCGAGGATTTCAGCAAGATTAAACACCGGCCTGACAGCCGATTGTACCGGGCTTGATATAAATGAACAGGGACTGCTGGCAGCAACAAGGCCGACATTCGGCGGAAACCTCATGGCAACAATCCTATGCAAGACATGCAGGCCACAAATGGCTACGGTAAGGCCAAAGGTTCTGCCTAAAGCCGAGCCTGACACTTCTAATTCGGCCCGGGTCGAAAAGCTGGACATTAACCTCGACCCGTCAGCCATTAAAGTAAAAATTCTTGAATGCTTAAACGCCTGCCAGTCAGCGGGTTGTAAAATAGAAGATGCGGAAATCATTATTGCGGGCGGCAGGGGCATTAAAAACGCCGAAGGGTTTAAAATCCTTGAGGGGCTTGCAGAATCGCTGGGCGGGGCAGTAGCGGCCAGCCGGGCATGTGTTGACGCGGGCTGGAGAGGGCACTGTGACCAGGTGGGACAGACCGGTAAGACCGTTTGCCCCAAAATATACATTGCCTGCGGAATTTCAGGAGCAATACAGCACCTTGCGGGCATGAATTCAAGCGATATTATTATAGCAATCAACAAAGACCCCGAAGCTCCCATATTCCAGGTGGCTACATACGGCATAGTGGGCGACCTGTTTGAGGTTGTGCCTGCTCTTACGGAGGCTATCAGGAATTCCCGGCTAACATGCAGTTGTTAGAAACCTGACCTGTTACATGGATAGAGTAGTTAATGTAAAAAAATTTTTTGCGGTTTTATAATTTTACTATGCAAAAATTTAACAGATATGATTCCAGAGAAGCAGCAGGTGAGATACTTGCCAGTGAAATAGAAAAATTAAACCCTACTGCAGTCTGCCTTCTTGCTATACCGAGAGGAGGTATACAGGTTGCTGAGGCGATTGCTGACAGGCTGGAAGTTCCTATAACTCCTCTTGTAGTCAAGAAGTTGCCTGCGCCGGGCAGTCCTGAATATGGTTTTGGGTCGGTAACAGGTGATGGAACAAGGGTTCTTAATGAAAAAGCTGTTAATCTCCTGAATATCAGCGATGAAACCATAGAAAAGATAGCCGGGGGAGTTGTTTTGGAGATTCAGCACAGAAAGGAGCTCTATGGAGGCATTGATGATGAAAAAATAAGCCGTAGCAATGTTATTATTGTAGATGACGGTATAGCAACAGGTTATTCGTTAATAGCAGGTATTAATACAGTTAAAAAAAGAACGCCTAAGTCTGTGACAGTAGCTGTTCCGGTAAGTTCATACAGCGCATACTTTAATATAAAAGGAATGGTTGATAATATTATTTGCCCTATAGTGAGTGATGAGGATTTTTTTGCTGTGGCAAGCTATTATAAAGAGTGGTATGACCTGTCAGAGCAGGAAATTATCAATCTTTTAAACAGGTACAAAAAGAGATACCCGGGTTAATCCCGGTATATTTGCCCCGGGCCAAAAATTTTCCTATTCCTACCTCTCGCAGCAGCGTTTGACATCAACCCCGCATTTTGGGTTTTTCACCGGGTTTTTCACCTCTTTTAACTCTAACAGCTCACGCTGGAAAGGCGAAATTGAATTGAGCCTGTTAATTACATCAGGCAATTTTTCAAGTACATAATCAATTTCTTCATCAGTTGTATACCTGCTCAGGCTGAACCTTATACTGCCGTGCACCGCTGTAAACGGTACTCCCATCGCCCTTAATACATGGCTCGGTTCAAGGTTGCCGCTTGTACATGCGCTTCCTGAGCTGGCACATATCCCTAAATCGCTCAGGTGCAGCAGGATAAGCTCGCCTTCAATGTATTCAAAACTGATATTTGCGGTATTCGGGGTTCGATTGAGCCGTGAGCCGTTAATTCTTGCGTTGAATATCCTGCTGAGAATGCCTTTTTCAAGGCGGTCCCTCATTTTCCTTACCCTTGTTTCCTCGTCGGGGAGGAAATTTTGGGCCTGCTCGGCGGCTGCCCCCAGCGCGACAATCCCGGCAACATTTTCCGTGCCGCCACGTTTTCCTCTTTCCTGGTGCCCGCCCAGCATAAACGGGGTTATTAAAGTGCCTTTTCTTATATATATCGCGCCAACACCTTTTGGGGCATGGATTTTATGCCCTGAGATACTGAGCATGTCTATTTTTGTATTTTTAACGTCCAGCGGTATTTTCCCCGCTGCCTGCACCGCATCCACAAAAAACAGCACATCAGGGTTCTTGTCCTTTGCTATTTCTGCCAGTTTTTCCACGGGAAAAACAACCCCCGTTTCGTTATTTGCCCACATTATAGAGATAAGCGCCGTATCATCCCTGATGCTGTCTTTAAATTCCCCTAAATCAAGCTCGCCCTCCGCATTAACACCCAGATAAGCGACTTCATAGCCGTGGTTTTTCTCAAGGTGTTTTGCCACGTTTAAAACGCAGGGGTGCTCTACTTTTGTGGTTATAATGTGTTTCTTGCGGGGGTCAGTGAGGCCTCTTAGCGCCATGTTACTGCTTTCTGTGCCGCAGCTCGTGAATATTACCTCGTTGGGGTCAGCCGCGCCAATTAAACCGCCTACCTGTTCACGGGCTTTTTTAAGGTACCGGCCCACCTGCCCGCCAAAATCGTGCATGCTTGAGGGATTGCCGTATTTTTCGCCAAAAAACGGCATCATGCTCTCTATTGCTTCATCGCATGTTTTTGTTGTTGCGTTATTATCTAGGTATATAATTTTTTCAGTCATTTTTAGTCTCTCTTAATTTATCTAAAACGTAAGGTTTTACTGCTTCAATAAATGTCCTGGCATTTTGTATATCTTTTAAAACAATTTCTCTTGTAAGTTTAGTTGTAAAATCATAATCAGATTTTTCTCTATCTCTAATTAACTCTTTATAAATTTTAGTCAATGAGTTGTCAAAAATTTTATTCTCGTAAATGTATTTTTTATTAAATTGTCCCATAAGTTTATGATGACTTTTGGTTACAAATTCATCTATGTATGCTAAAGCTGAAACAATATAAAATACAGCATAATAAGCTCTGTTTAAAGCTGTATTTAGATTTATATCAAGATTATCGCAACTTGATTTTAATGCATCATCAGACTTTTCAATTGCTATTTTGGCCAAAATTTCCCTATGCTGCAGCATAATATACACCTTTATTCACTACTTCATTATAATAGTAAGGATTTTTTCGTAATTCAGTGATTGTATATTCGTGTAAATCAATATAAACATCATATTTGTATTCTAAATCACAAAGTATACCACCTATTTCAAAGGTTTTATCCCTTGAAACCTTATCAAATATGGCAATAATATCAATATCACTGTCTTTAGTAGGTTTTCCGCTTACCTGTGAGCCGTAAAGATACATACCCTTTAAATCAGGGAACTGTTCTTTTATAAGTTTATTTAATTCATTAATTATTTTTATAATCTTTTTTTCAGTCATTTTTCTTACTCTACTCTTTACTTAATGTACGAATTAGTCGTAAATAATCCTTTTGTGACTCATAAACCATGGAGGAAACCAGGTTTGTAAAAGGAGTATTATTGCCTTTATTTGTTGCTTTTAACGCGTCAATATAATCATTTCTGACAACCGGCGGGATTATTGTGATTTCATAACCTGACTGCAACAGGGCAAGGTTCATTAAAAGCCTTGCGCAACGCCCGTTCCCGTCAATAAAAGGATGAACGTTTACAAGCCGGGCATGCAACCTGGCCGCATATTCAACAGGATGGCATCTTTTTCTTATCTCAATTATATCACCGGCAAATTCCCTCATTAAGCCGGGAATTTCAGCGGGGGAAGGCAGCTCAACATCAACCCCGGTTATTATTGCGGGTTTTTTTCTGTATTTACCCGCATTTTTATCGTCAATTCTGTAATAAAATAATTTATGCAGGTTTTTTATGTCTTTTTCAACAATAGCTTCTTTTTTGCACAATTTATAAATATAATCGTACGCCTCAGCGCCCCCAAGAGCTTCAAAGTGGTCTTTCAGGGGTTTCCCGCCGATGGTAATGCCGTCTTCCAGCACAATTTTTGTTTCGGTTTCCGTGAGGGAATTCCCCTCAAGTGCGTTGCTCGTATAGGTTAAGCCCACTTTATAATATTCCCTGAGCTGCCTGAGGGAGTCCCTGCTTAAGGGCCTGTAATTATTGATTTCCTGCTGCAATTCGTCTATTAATTTGATTTTATTATCGTACATAGGGCTAATCAGGCTTCCATTACTTCCGCATCATCGCTGATATGCTCTTTCAGGAGGTTCTCAACAAAATTTTTCAGCGTCATGTTGCTGCTCGGGCAATTTTTGCACGAACCCCGCAAATTAACGTATATTTTATTATCCTCAATGTCAACCAGCTCAATATCGCCGCCGTCTTTCCTGAGTTCCGGGGCTATATTGTTTTCCAGCACCTTGTTTACCTTTAATATAAGCTGGGTTTTAGTGAGGGGTTTGTCTTTTTTACCGTTATTTTTCCTGAAAATTTCCTCGTTAAGGATTTTTTGCAGGTCTTCCCTGCATTTTCCGCACCCTCCGCCGGCTTTGGTGTAATTTGTTATTTCTTCGGGGGAACTCAGGGGGTTTTCTTTTATTACGTCCCTTATTTTATCCTCGGTTACGCCAAAACATCCGCAAACTATCCTGCCTTTTATTTTCTTTTCCCGGGACTCGCCTTTATAAGAGGCTATAGCGGCTTCCAGGGCTTCCTGGCCCATGACGCTGCAGTGCATTTTCTGCTCGGGCAAGCCCCCGAGTTCCTCGGCAATGCATTGATTGGTGATTTTTTCGGCCTCTGTGGTATGCTTTCCGATAATCATTTCGGTAAGCGCGCTGGCGCTGGCTACTGCCGAGCCGCAGCCGAATGTCTGGAATTTTGCCTCGGTTATAATGCCGTTCTTATTGATTTTCAGGAATAATTTAAGCGCGTCACCGCAGCTTATGCTGCCGACTTCGCCTATTGCGTCGGGGTTTTCTATTATGCCCGCATTTTTAGGGTTTTTATAGTGTTCTTTTACTTTTTCTGTGTATTCCCACATTATTTATTTCCTTATTTTATGTTTTTCTTAATTTTATACTACTATAATTATAAATTAATATAACTTAAGGAAAAAATAAGCATGTGTTTAACAGAAAAAATCGAAAAATTTCTTGACGGGCCGGGCAATATTGAGGAAAATAGGGAGAAAAAACTTGGGAGGAATGATTTTTTGGATAACAGGCCATTATTAATTACTTTTATACTGGCGGTTATCGCGTCCTTGTTTTTTTACTTTTTCCCCCGGGTTGACCTTGGCTTTACAAGTCTTTTTTATGAAGGAAATGGCGTATTTCCTATGGTGAATAGTGACTTAGGTCATTTTTTTCATGTCACGTTAGTAAGAACAATGATTTATTTCCTGATTGGGCTGGGAGCGCTCTATATAATCGGTGAAATAAGGAGAAAACCCCTGTTAACCCTTACGAGGAGGCGTGTTATTTTTATAGGGCTTTGTATTGCCATTTCCGCCGGGCTCGTGACCAATGTAATGTTCAAGAACAACTGGGGCAGGGCAAGACCCAGGGATGTAGTGGAGTTCAACGGCACAAAACAGTTTACCCCGGCAGGCGTAATAGCTGACCAGTGCAAGAGGAACTGTTCATTTGTATCAGGAGAGTCGTCGTTTGCTTTTAGTTTCCTGTGTTTTCCGTTACTGGCCAGGGCTCATAGAAGAAAATGGTTTTTAGGGGTACTGGTTTTTGCTTCTTCTGTGGGGTTTATGCGGGTTGCCATGGGTGCTCATTTTTTAAGCGACTCTTTGCTGGCCGGGTTTTACACCCTGCTGGTGATTTTGTTAATAGAGAGGTTTTTATTGTCAAAATGCCAACCTCCCGCATACTCCGAAAAAACTTTTTGTTCCTTACTTAAATAATACTTATCCTGCTGTTTCCAAGGTTATCCTCAGGGTTCTCGTTATCCTCCCTGTAGTTTATGAGCTTTTTCCCGAGGTTATACATTGTATTTTCACTGTCATTGCCTAAGTTTTCTATGATAATTGTGGATATTTGCCTGAAATTGCTTATTATTTCTTCTGTATCCTCAATTATCTTGCTCATTTGTTTTTCCCTGTTTATCGGGCGTTGTAAAAATTCCATAATAACTGCTCCCTAGTGTTGCATAGCATAAATAACTAACCACTTATTATTGTAGAACTTTACCTGCATAAGTCCACTTAAAGGGCTTTGCGGTAATATTAAAAAACTCTA
>JANQGS010000083.1 GCA_028277195.1 Candidatus Gastranaerophilales bacterium | reverse complement strand
TAAAATGAAATTAATTAACTTAAATCGGTATGCGTAAGCAGAGAGCGACGTTTTCTTAAAGTCGGGCTTTGCCCGATTTTAAGAAAACTAACTCATTTTTGGTATAAGCCGCTTAGTGCAGGTAGGGAGCAATGGTATGTATAATGTACCTGTCATTTACAACTGTTGCTGTTACTAATTCGCCATAGAACATATTTAAATAGGTTGCTGTTGTTTGTTCCTTTTCCTTCTTTTCCTTCTTTATCTTCTTTTTCTTCTTTATATCGTTACTGGAAATTTCGCCTGCATATACCAGCCCGGGGAATTTTTTTCCTTCTATTTCTAGAGTCACCTTATTGAAACGCTCATCTTGTTGTGTACCGCAAGAAACATTTATGTATTTTTTTAGTTCTTCTTGTGTGGTAGGATAGGGTTTACCCGTTTCATAGCAAAAGTCTCTTAGTTCTTCTAGTCTCTGTTCTATTGGGTTTTCTCGTCTGGTTTGTGGATATGGAGTATGGTAATGCAATTTTATTGCTTTGAATGCCGGTTTCTGTGCTGGTGAGTAACTTACCTGTCCTAACATAATTTTTCCCTTAATTCTTTATTTTCTTAAATTGCCCAATCTTTTTGTATAAAAAACCAGGAAAAATAAAATTAACACCATATTTGAATGAAATTAAGAAATATTTACAAACACATTAACAGCACTGCTGTAAAAAGCATAAGCTACGGGTTTCGAGGCTGGGAGGGTATGGGAGGTTTTTGAGGGGTTGTTAAAAGCACAGCTCGGAAATCAGCTTTTTTATTTCTTCAATAGTATAAACCTTTTCCGTCATTCCTACAGTTTAGCATTTTAATTTCCACAAATAAAGAGGTTCATATAAATGGCACAATTCGTAATCGGAGCAGCCGTGGCAGTAGGCACGGCAGTAGCAGGAGCCGCTGTCGCGGTGGGGACTTTTGCGGCAGCTAATTTTATCCCTGTTTTATCCCTGGTATACACTGTTATAGATGCCCTGACAAATAAAAAGAACAGCCCGGTCGATACCGGCCAGGCCAGCCCTACCTATACTTTCGGCAAACTCCGGACTCAGGTATCAAACCTCCTGCCGCGCCCGATAATTTACGGGCAGGTAAAGGTTGCGGGCAATAAAATATGGCAAACAGGCGAGAATACATCTACAATTAAGCAGATAATATGCCTGTGCGACGGTGAAATCAATAGTATTAGTGACATAAAACTTAATGATGAAGCTATATCAACCTATGCCGGATGCTCATATACCCCATACTACGGTACAGGAAACCAGAACATAGATTCAAGAGTCCCCGGGGCTTCCCAGGCCAATAAAGCCGCGGTTGTGGGCGGGTTAAAATATGACGCCTACATAGCCCTTACCGCCCGGGCCTCTAAAAAACTCTCCAACTCCGGCTTTAACGTGACCTGTATTGTGGAAGGCAGGAAAGTCAGGGTATACAGCGATGTTGAAACCTACGGAATACAATACAGCAATAACCCCGCCTGGTGCATACTGGACTTTTTAACCTGCTATAACGGCGTGGGGCTCTCTCACGGCGAAATAGACCTCCAGAGCTTTATTGACGCTGCCGCGTACTGCGACGCCATAATTGAAGGCCGGAAAAGATTTACCCTTAACCTTGTACTGGACGCGAAACAGTCGCGGCTTGACTGGCTTAACGCTATGCTGCTGGTTTGCAGGGGATATATTCTCTACCAGGAAGGCAGGATATACCTTAAAATAGACCAGTCAGGCAGCGGTGCCCAGGGCTTTGACAGTGAAAACATCATAGCGGGCTCTGAAAAATTCTGGACAACTCCCAGGGAAAACAAGTATGACATAGTTAAAGTGCAGTTTATTGACCCGGAAAATGAATACGCAAGGGTTTATGCGGTTGCTGAGCTCCCTGATTACGGGAATGAACAGCCGCTCGTCAAAACAGTTGAGGCGTTTGGAATTACTAATTTCGAGCAGGCATCAAGATTGGCCTGGTTTTATCTCAATGAAGCGGCGACCACCAATAAATTTATATCCTTTACAACTACAAAAGAAGGTTTAGACAGGACTGTCGGGGATATTATTTCTGTAACTTCAACCGTAATGGGCTACTCTTCAAAAATGTTCAGGATTATTTCAATGAACGAGCTGCAAGAGGGCCAAATTGAAATTACATGCAAGGAATACAATGAAAATCTCTACGGCGACACCCGGGGCAGTGTTGCGCCCAGCATTGACGTTATAGCCGCCACAAACAGCTTTGACACTGCTGTAACCGATATTACGCTCCAGGGCGATACCGATAATGACCAGACAAGGGTCTTGCAAAAACTGGTTGACAACCTCGCCGAGCAGGCGGGCGGCACTCTTAACATTGACTCAAAAGACACCGGGGTGTATATTAACGCATCGCTTAACGTCAAATCAAACGTGCACCTTAATTTTAAGTGCCCCGTTACGCTTGGCGAGTACGGCCAGCTCAGGATATACGGCGGGTTCAGCGAAAGC
>JANQGS010000076.1 GCA_028277195.1 Candidatus Gastranaerophilales bacterium | reverse complement strand
CTAGGTGCCTTAAAATAAAAAATTTTCTCAAATTTCCCGCCCACCCAACCCCAGTGGTGGTTAAGGGGAGCGAAGCAGGCGGCGCTGTCCGCATTTCGCGGGCTTCGCCCTTAACGATTTTTTATAAAAAATTTGAGAAAATTCTTCAAAATCTATATAGAAATTGTTAAAGGCCTCCGGCCTTTAACCTCAATCAGGGCGGGAGGGTGGGCCGATTTTGAAGAATTTTAATTTTTGGGGGTGCTAGGTTGCATTATTCTGGTTATTACAGATTGAAAAAATTCTTCAAAAAATATTTCAAAAAACAGGCAATTTTTTCCTGTTATTTGTTTTTAAAAAGGTATATTTCAATATAAGGGAAGGAAAAAAGAGTTTATTTAGACAGTTATTTAGACAGAAGGGAGAGGGTTATTATGGCAGAATTTCCAGCATTTACAAATATTTCGCAAGTGGCATTTAATAACTTTAAAAATTATTTTAGTTGCAAAAGTTATATCCCTCCAGAGACTGAACCAACTAAAGATGAAGTTATTGATGGTAAACAAATGCCCGGAAACTATTATAATAGTGACGGAGAACCAATTGTGGTTAATGGAAATAGGTTGGAGGAAGCCGACACGTCCTTCTGCTGGTATGCAACATCAGGAGAGGACTTCTGCGGCTTAAATAATGATAGTTTACTGGGCAGGGCTGGAGAAACGACACCATTTCCAGCAGTTATCAGTCATTCTGGCAACGGTACTAAGCAACTTCATACCCGTGTAAAAGAGTATCCTTTGCCTGATGGAGGATTATGCATAGAAGAAGATTTTTACTATACTTTTCCAGGCAATGATTACAATAAATATATTGGCGGAAATATGCGAATAGAAGAAGTAACAGACGCAGACAAAGGTTATAGAAGAATATTTCCTGTAACTGCACTTTACAATAATAAGCCTACAGCCCCATCAGTTGCATTATTTGAAAGTGAATTTCAGGAATATGATTGTAGCATATCTGAGAGTGAGCCTAGGACTTGTGTTAATATATACAGATTTCATGAGAGAATGGGAAACTACCCATTAGATGAAATTACCTCTTCAGCCTCTCAACAACATTCTTTACTTGCTGGGAATGCTCCCGGTGGCACACGAGAACCCCATCCTCGGTTTCAACAACTATAACGTCTTTTACCCCTACGGTAGCCACTGTCCTTGAAGTGCCGTAAACCAGGGAATCCTGCGTATTAATCGCAATTACATCGCCCTTAAGGGAATTCTTATCCTTATCCTTGTCCAGTACCTCATAAACCGCATCCCATGACCCCAGGTCGCTCCAGCCGCAATCAACAGGCACTACGGTTAATTTGTCGGTTTTCTCCATAACAGCATAGTCAATCGATATGGACGGCAGGTTTTCATAATTATCGAGGTTAGCAAGTATTTCCGGGGTGAATTTCTTCATCTCCCCAAGAATGGTGGAGAGTTTAAACATAAATATCCCCCCGTTCCAGTAATAATCACCGTACTGGATATACTTAAGCGCGGTCTCATAATCAGGTTTTTCCCTGAAAGTTCCTGACGTGGCATGCACATACCCGTAACCGGTTTCAGGCCTGGCGGGCTTAATCCCGAAAAGCACTATAAACCCCTGCTCCGCACGTTTTATGCCCTCTTCCGTTGCGTTTATAAATTTATCATCGTTTTTTATTAAGTGGTCTGAAGGACATACGATTATAACGGGGTCATTATCGTTCTTTTCACTGATATATTGCAATCCCATGCCTATTGCAGGCGCGGTGTTCTTGCCCACGGGCTCGCCAAGGGCTATATGCGACTTCCCGAGCTGGGACTTTACGGTCTCAACGTGTTTAAGGTTTGTTATTGTTACGATATTTTCTTCGGGAATAAATTTTTTCAACCTGTCAAAAGTAAGCTGTAAAAGGGTTTTATCCCCGGTTAAGTTTAAGAACTGCTTCGGGCAAACATCAAGGCTGGCGGGCCATAGCCTTGTGCCTCCGCCGCCTGCCAGTATTATGCCGTATAAGTTATTTTTTATATTCATTCTTAATATTCTTAACTTTTTTTAATTAATAAATTAAAATTTTATTGTGTTCTAAAATAATATCAAAAACAGACAAAATAAGGAAACAAATTATGCCCAATGAAATTATGCAAGCCGTAAGGGTTATCCCAAAATCAATCGATGACTACATCCCCGTAATAGGTGAAGACAAGGTTAAACAACTCAAGGAACTTGCCGCGCCCCTGCAAAACAAAAGAGTGCTGCACCTGAACGCCACAGCATACGGCGGAGGTGTTGCGGAACTGCTGAAAACCCAGGTTGCTGTCATGCAAAGCCTGGGCATGTACGTTGACTGGTATGTAATGACCGCAAAACCCGATTTCTATGACGTCACAAAGTTATTCCACAATACCCTCCAGGGTCACCCGGGAACCATCTCCGACGAGCAAAAAGCCATATACCTGGAAACAGTGAAAAATAACGCAAGAGCCATAGTTGAGAGCTATGACTACGTGATTGTCCACGACCCCCAACCGCTTGCGATTCTGGACTATATAACCGCGCCTACCGGCAAGTGGATATGGCGCTGCCACATTGATACCTCAGAACCAAACCTTGACGTGTGGAATTTTATTAATCCTTATATCCAGAACTATGATGCGGTTATATTTACCCTTGAGGAATTTGTCAAGGAAGGGGCTGATTTCAGGAACCTGACCTTTATACCTCCCTCAATAGACCCTTTGAGCCCTAAAAACAGCGAAATGTCGGAAGAGGAAGTCAATAAGGTCATGTACAGCTATAACGTTGACCCTGACAGGCCCTTGATGGCCCAGGTATCAAGGTTTGACCCATGGAAAGACCCGCTGGGAATTATTGATATATACAGAAACATCAAATTCGGCCAGGTAAGAAAGGGCATAAAAGGCTTACAGCTTGTCCTGGTAGGAAGCATGGCACATGATGACCCTGAGGGATGGATAATTTATGACAGGGTTATGAGAAGGGCGGGAGAAGACTTTGACCTTAATGTATATACAAACTTCCACAACGTGGGTGACGTGGGCGTAAAAGCCTTCCAGTACGCTGCGGATGTGGTTTTGCAAAAATCTATCAGGGAAGGGTTTGGACTGACGGTAACGGAAGCCCTGTGGAAAGGAAAACCCGTTATAGGAGGCCGGGCCGGCGGAATTAAAATACAGATACAGGACGGGATAAACGGTTTCCTGGTTTCAAATATCCAGGAAGGCACGGAAAAATCACTCTACCTGCTGCAAAACCCTGATATCGCAAAAAAAATGGGCGCGGCGGGCAAGCAGCTTGTAAGGGAAAAATTCCTCACAACAAGGGAAATTGAGGACTATCTCAAGTTGTTTAATAAACTCTCGGGAGCGCCATGCACAAAAATTTCCTGTTAAACACCTGGGAAAAAATAACCTTTTCTAACCAATTGCTAAAGGTTGCGAGGTTTTTGCATTTTACAAAAATTACCCCACAGCCCCTGGTCCTGGATAGTGAAAAATGCCTGTTTTTAGCTCCTCATCCTGATGATGAGACATTTGGGTGCGCGGGGTTATTAATTAAATATCCTGAAAATTTTCATGTTGTCTGTATTACTGATGGCAGGCATGGAAGGTGTGAATCAGAAGCCAGGAAGGACGAATTCCTTAGCGCAATGGCTTTTTACGGCGTAGATTCTTATGAGTTTCTTGACATTGAGGATAGAAAGCTGATTTATAACTATGAAAAATTCAGCTCAATAGAAATAGCAGATTATGACTACGTTTTTTTACCTAATTATTTTGACCAGCACAAAGACCATAAAGCTGTTAATGTACTGCTGCAAAAACTTTTAAAGCAAAAAAATTATAAACCGGGGCTTAAAATAATTTTTTATGAATTATGGTCGCCTTTGCCAATAATTAACAGGATTTTGGACATAACAAAAATAGCGGGAAAAAAGAAAGAAGCCATTAATATTTATAAATCACAGCATAAATACCTGGGGTTTCTTGACGGTATAATCGGTTTGAACCAATACAGGGGAATGCTGGCGAGCGTGGGTTTTGCTGAAGGGTATTGCGTGGTTGACGTTGAGCGTTTCCGGGAATTGTGATTATTTCGTCTTTTATCCTTTTAAAATAGCCTTTCTCGTTTCCCTCATAAGGTTAACAAGAAAAGTTATATTGTGGATGCTCAGCAATATTGCTCCCGTGGCCTCCTGTACCCTGAAAAGATGCCTTATATAGGCTTTAGTATGATTTTCACAGGCATAGCAGTTGCATTTTTTATCAAGCGGCGTAAAGTCCTGCTCAAATTCTTTGTTTTTTATGTTGCCTCGGCCATTGGAAGTAAAAAATGAGCCATGTCTTGCTATCCTGGTCGGCATCACGCAGTCAAACATATCTATGCCCCCTGTCACCCCGGCTGTAAGGTCTTCCGGAGTGCCTACGCCCATCAGGTATCGGGGCTTTTCTTCAGGCAACAGGGGCACGGTTATATCGACTATGTGGTTTTTCAGCCCTGTCGGCTCACCAACGCTTACCCCGCCTATTGCATAGCCCGGCGCATCGAATGATGATATTGTTTTTGCGCTCTCTGCCCTTAAATCATCGTAAACAGAGCCCTGGACTATCGGGAAAAGCGCCTGGTCTTCTCTTTTATGCGCCTTAAAGCACCTGCCCAGCCATTGATGGGTACGCTCCATGGATTGTTTTGCCCGGTCATATTCGCAAGGGTAAGGGGCGCAATCGTCAAACGCCATTATAATATCAGCGCCCAGGGCGTTTTGTATTTCCATTGAGCTTTCAGGGCTTATAAAATAGCTTGAGCCGTCTTTCGGGTCTTTAAAATGCACGCCTTCATCGGTAATTTTGCGCAAATCCGCCAGGCTAAACACCTGAAACCCTCCCGAGTCCGTCAGTATAGGTTTGTGCCAGTTCATCCAGTTATGCAGCCCTCCGGCTTTTTCCACCAGTTTATGCCCGGGGCGCAGGAAAAGGTGATAGGAGTTAGCCAGTATAATTTGCGCGCCTGACTGGCTCAGGTGCTGGTTGGTCATCATTTTAACGGCTGAGTTAGTGCCCACCGGCATGAAAACAGGTGTTTCTATATCCCCGTGGGGGGAATGGAGGATGCCGGCGCGGGCACGGGTTTTTGGGCAGGTTTTTAGGATTGTGAAGTTAAAATGATTTGGCAATTTTTCGACGGTTTTTAGCCTTATTAAGCTGCTTTTTTCCTGAATAACTCCCGCTTCGCTTATACTGCTCCAGGCATTAACCGTAAAAATCTGAAATTTAATTTGGGAGCAGTATAAAGGTTATCAAGGCGGGAATTTACATTATCAATTCTTCGCGAAAGTTCTTTTATATCAACATCACGGACTTTTTCTATTTTTTCATCAAGTTTTTCAATTTTATTATCCAGCCTGCTATAAAAATAAAATAATGCCAGTATAATTAAAAGCAACTGAACAGGATTAATTATCCTTAACGCTTCTAAAATATAATTTTCCATATTTACCTCTTTGTAAGGAATTTTATTTATTATAATTCAACTTTTTATCTATTTCAACATCTCGTCAAGCTCTCCTGAGTCATCAAGCTGCTTCAGGTCGGTAAAGCCGCCTATATGCTTGCCGTTAACGGTGATTTGCGGGACTGACACCCTGCCCTGTATATTAAACATTTCGCCGAGTTTTGGCCTCATTTCATTTTCATTTGCTGTTATATCGTGGTCCTCAAACTCAATACCTTTTTCTCTCAGGAGTTTTTTTGCCTTATTGCAGTAAGGGCAGTAATCTACTGTATATGTAACAACTTTTGCCATAATTTTTCTCCTTGTTTTTTGTTATTTCAGCTTTTTATTTTACAATCCCCTTTTGATTTGTCAAATTTTCTTAATAATTTATAAATATTTGTATTAATTTTTGGTATTTTATATTAAAATTACTTAGAAATAAAATTTAAACAATAAAAATAATTGTATTCAGGTAATGTAAAAGAGGAAAGGATTATACATATGAAAAAATTAACGGTTTTATTGGCCCTGATCGCCTTACTGTTTATTTCTTACCCTAAAGCAAATGCTATTACATTGGACGGAACAACTATTAATTTTGATGATATAGTGCTCGCGCCGGGTACGGCAGAGTGGGTGCCTAACGGGTATAAGGGATTTAACTGGTCGCTGCTCAAGGTTTATGCCCCGAACTCAACTGTCACAACCCCGCCCGGGTACGGGAACGGTTTGCTCTCAGCCCCGAACGAGGCTTATAATATTAGTGGCCGTCCGCTTGTTATAACAAAATCCGGCGGCGGTTTATTCAATTTCAACGAAGTATGGCTGACCGCATCACAGAATGATAACCTTCAGGTTCTCATAGAAGGCTCTTTAAACGGGAATGTTGTTTTATCTGAACTTGTTTCCGTGAACACCAGCGGCCCCACATACAGGTCTTATGCTGCCGGGAGTATTGATTTGCTTTCTTTTACCGGCATAGCCAGTACTTCTAATATTGCGGATGACCAGTTTGTAATTGACGCGCCGGTCCCCGAGCCTTCATCTGTTGCCCTCGGGCTACTGGGCATTACAGGTCTTTTGGGCTTAAGGAGAAAAAAGGCTTAAATGGGGGTAACTACTCAGCACCCTAAAAATTCTGGCTGCTACCTGAGTAGTTACGTTTAGTAAATGAATACAGTAGATATTATTTTAGCAATAGGCATTATGCTTCCTTTTTTAATTATGAGCTTTTATTTTGCTTATATGGCAGCTTTCAGCAGCTAAGATAACTGCCGGGTACTATGTTTAAGAGAGTTACAAGTAGTTACTTGTTTTCCTGCTTTTTAAAGGGGAATTCTGTCGGGAAAAAATTGTAAAACCTGAATTTATTCTTATCTTTTACCTCCTCGTCGGGTTTCTCCTTTACCTCTTCAGAAATCCCGTATAAAAACTCCAGTTCCGCTCTCAGCTCAGACAGCTCGGCAATGCCTGAGAGGTTTCCTCCCTGGGCAACAGAAATATTCCCCGTTTCCTCGGAAACCACAAGGCATGTGGCATCGGAAATTTCAGACATGCCAATGGCTGCCCTGTGCCTTGTGCCGTACTGCCAGCTCAGCTTCGGGTCTTCCGTCAACGGCAGCAGTACCCCGGAAGCTATTATTTTATTACCTTTTATCACAACAGCCCCGTCATGTAAGGGGGTATTGGGATGAAATATAGTAAGCAGCAGCTCCGTGCTTATGGAGGCATTTAGCTTTGTTCCCACCTCTGTGGCGCTTTCTATGCTCTTTGAGTTCTGGAATACAATTAAAGCGCCGGTATGGGATTTGCTTAAATGTTTTACCGCATTAACAATATCATCCACAATTTTATGAATCTCTGTTTCCCCCTCAGGGTTAATTATATGCTTGTTTATAAACCCCCTCTGGCCAAGATAGCCTAAAAGCCTCCGCAATTCCGGCTGGAAAATAACAACCAGGGAGAATATAACAATATTAACAACGTTTTCCAGGACAGTGCCTATTATCTGCAAATTAAACATCCTGCTTAAAAGAAGCGCCAAAATAAGCACTAAAATCCCCTTAAGCAGCTGCTCTGCATGGCTTCCTGCAATATACCTGTATACCCTGAAAACCAGGAAAGCCAGCAGTAATATCTCAAGAACGTTAATAATCCTCAGGGGCACATTAATAGGGCCTAAAGAGGAAACAATATCAAAAAAGGACTGGAAAACCTGTGGCAACTGTTCAAACATTAATGGCCAGCCTCTTGCAACTTACAATAACTATATACAATTTTAGCTATATATAGTTAATCTCACCTTTAGTAAGCCTTTCAGGAATTAAATCAAAAGATATTAAATCCTGGTAACTTTCCCTTTTTATTATAACATCAGATTTACCATTATGTACAATAACAGCTGCCGGTTTAGGCACTCTGTTGTAGTGGCTGGCCATTGAGTAGTTATACGAGCCTGTGGCAAAGACACATAATACATCACCCGGTTCTGTACCGGGCAGGTTAATATCCCCGATTAATATATCGCCCGACTCACAGAACTTTCCCGCCACGGTAACAAGCTCTTTGGGGGCATTTTTAGCCTTATTTGCGACCATAGCGGTGTATTCCGCCTGGTACATGGAGGGACGTGGATTATCAGCCATTCCCCCGTCTACTGCTATATATTTTCTGCCCCCAGTGACCTGCTTACTGCTGCCCACGGTATAAAGGGTTACTCCTGAGTTGCATACAATGCTGCGCCCGGGCTCTATAATCAGTTTGGGCCCAACCAGGTTGTACCTTTTAAGGTTTTCCTCCAGGGAAGTAATTATTGCATCAGCTATCTCATATACAGAGGGCGGGTCTTCGTTTTCATTATGCTTTACGCCCAGTCCCCCCCCGATATTCATTTCATCAAGAGAAAGCGCGAATTTTTCCTTAATATACGCAAACTGCTCTATCACAATACCGATTAAATCAGCATAAACCTGTGTTTCAAATATTTGCGAGCCGATGTGGGCATGCAGGCCTCTTAGTGTGAGGTTTAAATATTCCTTTTTTATCAGGGAAACCGCCTCGTCAAGCTGGCTCAGGTCAAAACCGAACTTGCTGTCCAGGTGCCCGGTCTTTATGTATTCATGGGTGTGGCATTCTATGCCCGGGGTTATTCTAAGCAGTATGTCAACAGTTTTATTTTTTGATTTGGCAATTTTATTTAACAGCTTGAGTTCATGGAAATTATCAACTGTTATCCTGCCTGTGTTGCAGGATAAGGCAAATTCCAGCTCGTCATGTGTTTTGTTATTGCCGTTAAAATAACATTTTTCCATAGGAAAGGCCGAGTTTACGGCCGTATAAATTTCCCCGCCTGACACAACGTCAAGCCCGAGTCCTTCACTCTCCATAATCCTGCAAATTGTGCGGGACATGAATGCTTTTGAGGCATAGAGGACAAAAACGTTATTATAACCGGCAAACGCTTCTTTATACTCCCTGCAGCAGGTTCTCAGGGTATATTCATCATAGACGTAAAGGGGGGAGCCGTATTTTTTTACCAGCCCTACCGTATCGCAACCGCCTATTTCCAGGTGGTTAAGGTCATTAATCCTGGCTGTCATGGGCATTATTGACTGGTTAGCTGTTGAGGTCATTCTTGTCGGTCCTTTTCTTCGTTTAATCTTTGCAAAATATAGGATTTAACAGCTTTAATGAAATCTTCTGTTGATTCCAGGCTTTTTACTACTGTTTCCTTTTCAATTTTAGCTACAAGACTATAGTCAGCGGTTTCTCTATTTAAAATTAACGATTTATAAACTTTTGATAATGACTTATCAAAAATTTTATTTTCATGTATGTAATATTTATTAAATTTTCCCATAAGTTTATGGTGACTTTTTATTAATGGTATAAAGTCGTCCAGATAAGCTAAAGCAGTGACAATATAAAAAACAGCATAATAAGCCCTGTTCTGGCTTACTGTTAAACTTATATCGAGATTGGCATAACCGACTTTTAATGCTTCATCTGACTTTTCTATAGCTACTTGTGCAAGTGTTGTTTTATGAGGCTGCATAATAGATACCTTTGTTCACAACTTCGTCATAATAATAAGGATTTTCTTTCAGTTTATTTAGTGTATATGGTTTAAAATCAATAAAAATATCATATTTATAATCAAGTTCGCAAAGAATTCCTGAAATTTCGAAAGTTTTTTCCCAACTTGTTGAATCAAATAGTGCCACAACATCGATATCACTTTCTTTTTTAGCACCGCCTTTAACTTGAGAGCCGTACAAATATATTCCTTTCAGGTCAGGGAACTGCTCTTTAATAAGCCTTAATAATTCTTGAACTATTTTAACTATTTTCTTTTTAGGCATTATTTCAGTATAAACCAAAAATTCCGTTTACAAAAATACATATTTACAGGGTAGTGGCCTAATAATGACATTTAAAGTTTATCAGTTGTTTTTTTTTATACTAAAATTTGAAAGTAATACCGGTAAATTTAGGGAGAGACATAATGGAACTGGAAAAAATTAAAAAAGTCGATAATGAAGTGGCAGAGCTTATTGAAAAAGAGCTCGAAAGACAGAGAACCACGATAGAGCTGATAGCCAGC
The DNA here is from genome assembly GCA_028277195.1 of Candidatus Gastranaerophilales bacterium. Lineage (GTDB taxonomy): Bacteria > Cyanobacteriota > Vampirovibrionia > Gastranaerophilales > UBA9971 > JANQGS01. The sequence continues at coordinate 416 of JANQGS010000076.1, read as the reverse complement.
GAGAATTTTGCCGGTCCCGCCGTAATGGCGGCATGCGGAACAGTGCCCACAAACAAATACGCGGAAGGCAAGCCCGGAAAACGCTTTTATAACGGTTGTGAAGTAATCGATGAAATCGAAATCCTGGCCCGGGAAAGAGCAAAAAAACTCTTCGGGGCAGAACATGCCAACGTCCAGCCGCATAGCGGGGCACAGGCAAACATGGCCGTGTTTTTATATGCCCTAAAGCCCGGTGACAAAATACTCGGCATGGACCTCTCGAATGGCGGTCATCTTACACATGGTTCCCCGGCAAATTTTTCAGGCATGTATTTTGATGTTGCCTCTTACGGGGTAAATGACGAGGGCTACATAGACTATGAAAAGCTGGAAAGAACGGCCCTTGAGCACAAACCAAAGCTAATTATATGCGGGGC
>JANQGS010000021.1 GCA_028277195.1 Candidatus Gastranaerophilales bacterium | reverse complement strand
CCCATCATTACCACCATTACCGGCGGCTGGTATGCCGTTTGGTTTTCTCTCAGGCATACTGTTTCCGAAATAAGGATTGAATTCCGCTACTCTTATGGCTACTAACTCCCCTTCTCTACCAACCTATAAATATAAAAACATTTTGTAATGTTTGATTTTACGTTTAGCGAAAAGCGTTACAATAATTAACCTGAGTCTCTGTTTGTAACTATTGTGCTAGCAGTGGGAATTGAGTAATTGATTTTGGGCCTGTCATTTACTAAACTTATTAATCTTAACGATTTTGAATTTCATTTTATTACACATTTTGTCTGCACCACCGATTGTCCGTGGTGCCATCATAACACATAATATGGCTCATGGATAGAGATTTAATTGAGAAAATTGCAAAAAACATTAAAAAATATAGAAAACTTAAAAACTACACGCAGGATGATTTATCCTTTGTATCAGGAATACCGCGTTCAACCATAGGCTCAATTGAAACCGCCAGTAATGATATTACAATAACAAAAGTTAATGCTATAGCTAAAGCACTTGGTTTAGAATTATGGCAACTGCTTAAATTTGACAAGTTGGGCTGAGCAGTTACAATTAATCAAAACCGTAAACCCTTTTATAGTTCCAATAAGAGCCGAAAACCTTTTTTACGTAATCCCTTGTCTGGTTATAGGGAATATTCTCTATAAACCTGTCCGCATCAGCCGTGGGCAGCTTCTTTAGCCACCCGCTGACAGCCGCCGGGCCGCAATTATAGGCGGCCACGGAAAACAGCATGTTCCCCTCAAAAACATCCCTTGTATGCCCGAGATAAGCAGCCCCGACCCTTATATTGATTTCGGGGTTGAAAAGCTCCTTGCTGTAATGATTGCCGAGTTTTTTCCACCTTACTATGTCCCTGGCCGTGGAGGGCAAAACCTGCATAAGCCCCAGCGCGCCCGACGAGCTTACCGCATAGGGGTTAAAATGGCTTTCCTCCTTTAACAGGGCCAGCACAAGCACAGGGTCAAGGTTATTTAAAACAGCATTACGGTTTATTTCCCCGGAATAATAAACCGGGTAAATGAGTTTCCACCTGGGGTCTGAAGGGACCGGCCTGCTTAAAATACCGGCCATGGCGTTTCTTGCGGTAACAATAGAGCTCATGACAACCTCTTTCCGGAACTTTATCCAGCTGTCAAGAAACGGGTCATCCTTTATAAAAAGCATGGCTGTTTCATAATCCCCTGCCAGTATCATCTCAGCAGCCCCCGGGCCATGCCTTTGCTCCAGTTCCCGGTAGGAGTAGGGCATTTGCACCTGCAAATCCCCCGGCGGCAATTTATTTCCGGTATTAGTGCCCCATTTGCCGTCATTCCCGCCGTTCAGCGCGCTTAGCCTGCCTGTTGCCCTGAGCGCATAGTAGCTGTCCGGGAACTTTAGCAGCACGGCATTATAAAATTTTTTCGCTTTCTCCGGCTCATTTTTGGCCTCATAGATTTTGCCCAGCCAGAAATGAATGCGCGGGGTGGCTTTTGTGTTCTCATAGGTTGATATATGCTTTTGGGCCAGTTCTATAGCCTGTTTATAATCCCCGGAGTCATACTCATACCAGAAAAGACTCCAGAGCGCTTCCGAGGCGTAATTTCCATGAGGGTATTTTTCAAAAATTTCCTCATACATCTTTTTTGACTTTTTTAATGACATTAATTGTGCTTTCCGGTACAGGGCAAAATCCCGGGCCCTGTGTGTGCGGTTAAGAATATTTGTCCAGCTCCTGTACCTGCTCTCAGGGCTCAGCTCAACATAAGCCTCCATTGCCCTGCGGACTTTTGAGCCGTTTGTGGAAGGGTCTATATAGCTATTAAGGGCCTTTTTAAACAAATTAAACGCGGTCGTCCCGTTGCCCAGGGCCTTATGTGAGAACGCCCTGTAGTACCAGGTTTCACTTTCCGGCAATTGGCCCAGGTATTCAAGGGCTTTTTCATATTTTTGCTGCATAAAAAGAGCGATTCCGGCATGCTTTATATCCTTTTCATTAAATCGGTAATTTAAGGACTTAAGGCCGTCATAACAGTTCAGGGCAAAGCTCCCCCCGGGGGCAAGCGCTATATACTTAAGCATGTATTGCGCTGATAGCTCTTTGTCCTTGTTTTTGTTGAGTTCCCCGAGGTAATAAAAACTCCCCATCGCATAATCCGTCCCCGGATAGTTTTTAAGCACATATAAAAACTGCTTTTCAGCCATAGCAGGCTGGTTATACCTGATAAACGCCCGGCCCAGGTTATAGTTTGCAAGCGGGACAAGCGGGCTTTCAGGTTTTGATTTAATCAGTTTTTCATATTTTTTTATAGCGGTTTTCTCATCCTCAATCCCGGCAGAGCATTTTGCCTGCTGGAAAAGAACCGCATCATACGCCCTGTATTTCGGGGAAATCCTGCCATAGGTGTAATATGCGGCTTTAAAACCGTTATTAAGCTGGAGCTCCCTTGCCTGTTTATAAAGGCTTCTCGAGTAATCAGGGTTCTGGAAAAAAACCGTTACAACTTTGGGCTTGTAAAACCATAAAAACGCCAGCACGCATACTAATGCGGGAATTATAAACAGGATAATTTTTTTAAGCGTTCTCATAACAGGATTATAACCCAACATGGCATCAGTTTAAACAAGTGTAACAGACTTGCTTATTCGTCGGATAATTTGTTAAAGTATAAGAAGCCGTCTGGTTAAAATTACAAAATCGGCTGGCGTTAAGATTTTTAACAAAACGCATTCCAAGTCCTGGAGGATAGTGGGGAAGAATGATGAACAGCGCAATTGAAGAAAAAACAAAAGGCATGGTAAACCAGGTTATAGGCCCTGTAGTGGACGTAGAGTTCCCGCCGGGGCAGTTACCCGAAATTTATGACGCCCTGGTTATAAAAAACGTATCAGTTGATAGTGACAGTCCCGGGCTGGTGCTGGAAGTCCAGCAATTGCTGGGTGATAACAGGGTAAGAACGGTTGCAATGTCCAGCACGGACGGCTTAAAGCGAGGAATGGAAGTAATCGCCACCGGTGAGCCCATAACAGCCCCGGTAGGAGAAGCCACGCTGGGAAGAATCCTGAATGTCCTGGGCAACCCGGTAGATGAAGGCCCGCCCGTTGAAAGCAGTGAAAGATACCCTATACACAGGCCTGCACCCACTTTAAAGGACCAGAACACTGATATTGAAATTTTTGAAACAGGAATTAAAGTTATTGACCTTCTCGAGCCTTACCCAAAAGGCGGTAAAGTAGGCCTGTTCGGCGGGGCGGGGGTAGGCAAGACCGTTGTTATAATGGAACTTATCCACAATATAGCCCAGGAGCATGGCGGGGTATCTGTTTTCGGGGGAGTCGGAGAAAGAACCCGCGAGGGAAATGACCTGTGGCGGGAAATGAAGGAATCAGGCGTTATTGACAAGGTTTCCCTTGTTTACGGGCAAATGAATGAGCCCCCGGGTGCGAGGATGAGGGTTGGCCTTACCGCCCTGACTGTTGCCGAGTATTTCAGGGATATTGCAAAACAGGATGTGCTGCTGTTTATTGATAATATTTTCAGGTTTACCCAGGCGGGCTCGGAAGTATCAGCTCTTCTAGGAAGGATGCCCAGCGCCGTAGGCTACCAGCCTACCCTTGCCACTGAGATGGGAGAGTTGCAGGAGAGGATTACAAGTACAAAAGAGGGCTCAATCACCTCTGTACAGGCAATTTATGTGCCTGCTGACGACTTAACCGACCCTGCCCCGGCAACTACCTTCTCGTTCCTGGACGCTTCAACCGTTCTCTCCAGGCAAATTGCCGAGCTCGGGATTTACCCGGCAGTTGACCCTCTTGCCAGCACCAGCCGGGTGCTTGACCCGAGGGTTATCGGGGATGAGCATTACAATACGGCAAGGGGCGTGCAGCAGGTTCTCCAGCGGTATAAGGATTTGCAGGATATAATCGCAATCCTTGGCATGGACGAATTGTCTGAGGAGGATAAAATAACTGTTTCGCGCGCGAGAAAAATACAAAGATTTCTCAGCCAGCCGTTTTTCGTTGCCGAGCAGTTCACCGGAACTCCCGGAAAGTATGTAAAACTTGGGGACACTATTAAAGGTTTCGCAGAAATCCTTGAGGGCAAATATGATGACCTTCCGGAGCAGGCTTTTTATATGGTGGGAACTATAGAAGAGGTTGTTGAGAAAGCAGGAAGCCTTGCCAATGACTAAAAAACTTCAGTTAAAAATAATTACACCCCAGGAAATCCTTATTGACGAGCCGGTAGATGAGGTGTACTCAAAGAGCACAACCGGAGGGTTCGGTATTTTGCCCGGGCATGCCCCTTATATGACAGACCTTGACATTGGTGTTACCGAGTACAGAAAAGAGGGGCAAAAAAATTTTATTTCCACCATAGGCGGGATTATCCAGGTAAAGGATGATATTATTACCGTTCTTTCCGATACTGCCGAGCCGGGCGACAGGATAGATGTTGCGCGAGCAAGGGCAGCAAGGGAAAGAGCAGAAGCAAGACTAAAAGCAGGCACTTCCGACATTAATATTGACAGGGCACAGATGGCCCTGGCCAGGGCCCTGGCCAGGATTCAGGCCGCCTCCGGAAAAAAATAATTTTTTTGTTTAGTTTATCATATATTTGTATTAGAATACTTTAAAATAATAATAAAGGATTAGAATTATTTAGCCAGAGAGTTATGGGTAAAAAAATTTTTATTGTAGAAGATGAAGCTGATTTTTTGTTTATTTTGGAAAATATATTTTCCAGGGAAGGTTTTGATGTTAAAAAATTTCACTCGGGAATTCTCTGCTTAAATGAGCTTAAAAAAAACAAACCCGATATAGTTTTAATGGACCTTATGCTGCCTGATATGACCGGATTCCAGCTATGCAAAAAAATCAGGGAAAATATGGAAAGCGCTGATATTCCCATTATTATAGTTACTTCCAGGACTGATGATTACGATATAATAAACGCATTTGATTTTGGCTGTTCTGACTACATAACAAAGCCGTTTAATGAAAAAATACTCCTGGCAAGGGTAAAGGCCTGTTTAAAATATAAATCAAAACTTGAGGATGATGAGGTTATTGAATTTAAGGACCTCAGGATAAACCCCGCCCGGTTTGAAGTTTTTTTAAACAAAGAATTAATTGATTTTACACCTCTTGAGTTCAAGCTCTTATATTTTCTGGCTAAAAACCAGGGAAAAGTTTTTCAGCGGGAACAGATATTCAAATACGTATACGAAAATGATTACAACCGAAGCGACAGGGCAATAGATAT
>JANQGS010000175.1 GCA_028277195.1 Candidatus Gastranaerophilales bacterium | reverse complement strand
CCAGGGTAGCGCCGCAGGAGGTAATTCCCCCGGAAGTGCAGGCTTATGCCGATATGGAAAAAATATATGAGGAAGGGGAAAAGGTATCTTACGAAATGCTGGATAAGGTTTATGAAATACTGCAAGACAGGGGGTTTGCAAGCCTGGAAAAAATCAGCCTGGCGGGAAAACCCGCTGATACCATACTGAATTATGCGCAAAGCAACCCGATTGATATTATTGCCATGGGCTCTCCGGGCAGTGTAAGCGCAAAAGTCAGCGAAAGGGCGGACATCCCGGTAATTATTCTCAGGTCAAAAAAGATTTCCTAGTAGTCATACCCCGCAGACGCCATTTCCAGGTTTTTATAGGCGGGAATTGACATAACCTTTTTATGTATTCCATTTACGCCGCTTGTTCTGTAGATTTTTGCGAGTTTATTCAATCTTTTTACAAGGGGTGCTGTGCTGTTAACCAGTGAGGGATTTCTTTTTGTAAATGCTATCCAGTTAACAGCTTCATTAGTCCAGGCTTTTGTTTCCTCGGCAATGGAATTTTCCCCGTCCTGGTGAAGTGCTTCATGAGTAAGCAGTGTTGCAATAGCTTCAACGGGAGCGTTTTTATGTTTTGAATTTATAAAAATATATATTTTATCACTGGCATCCAGGCAGGTAAGCGCTTCATGGGTTTTATAGGCGGGATTCATTTTTCCCAGCTTGCGGAACATTATTTTTATCGGCTGTTTGGATATGTTATCACCCTTTACTGTGTTAATTACCCATTTTGCCTCGGTATTTTTAAGCGAATTTAAAGCATTGATAATGGTTTGATTATTTGTAACCTGCCTGTACTCATCATTAAAATCATAGGCGCTTACCCTTACCGGCAAAAACAGCACGGCAATAGCCGCAATTATAAGAAATTTTCGCATTAAAAAAAACCCTTAAACAGACAACGAACCTTGAATGGGATTAATTGAACCCTTCTGAGTAAGTTATCGAGGCTTAGGGGGTAAGATTTAGTGTTTTTTTGGATTTAAGGAAATTTTGAAACATAAGTTTACATTAGCAGCACTCATGTTGTTAATTTTTATTAATTTGTGTCAATTTTTTGCTTTTACTTAACTTTATATTAATAGGAAGGGAAATAATTATTGGAGAAAACCATGCAAGATATATCGCCGGCAATACTATCAGGGCAAAAAGGACCATATAGTCCAAAAACTCCCGAGGGGTGGGGGAAAAATGCAAATTTAAGATTTAAGGAATTTAATACCGCGCCTATAGATGAATGGAATCCAAGGTTTGAAATTCACTACTCAAAACCGGATAATTTTCTGGTAAGAAAGATTAAAGAACTGTTTGGAAAACAACCCGGATTTAATTTTAAGAGCTTACTCGGTTATGCTGAGGAAGATATGAAAGGAGAGGAAACAAGAGTTCGGTTTAAGCCTGAATTGGCTCCTGCCGACACTGATAATGACGGAAATATTTCAGTTGTGGAAGATGCTGCATTTGTAATTTTCCAGGATATGCTGGATGAACATCAAAACATCACAGAGGCAGGGGCTTTAAACATAAAAGCCGAAGATGCGGACGGAAAAATAACTGATTTAGGATATATAAACAGCATGGGGCTTCTATTGGGCAAGAGCGGGGATACAACTAAATCAATATTATCGGATATAAGGAAGCATTTTGAGCTGGATAAAAAGATAGGTAATTAGTGATAAAATTTTTATCTTATTGCCCTATCTACTTTCCTACCCTGTTTTCCGTGCCCTGGCCAAGTCTTTTTATATTATCCCTGTGTAAATAAACAATATAAACAGCCCCTAAAACACAAAAAACAATGTAGCTCAAGGGCTGCTTAAACACATACATCCATACAGGCGTAAGCAACACAACAATCATTGAGCTTACGGAAACAATTTTTGTAAAATAGGTTATTATTAACCAGAAAACCATTGTTAAAAGGCCTGCCTGCGGGCATAGCGCCATAATTGTCCCAATTCCGGAGGCAACTGACTTCCCTCCGGTAAAATTGAGGAATACTGACTTACTGTGCCCCAATATAACCCCTAATGCTACCAAAACAGGCAATATACCGGTGCCCGGGAATACATAAAAAGCTGTTTCAATATACTTTGCTGCCAGTACGGGCAATAAACCCTTAAAGCCGTCAAAAAACATCACAAAGAGATACCAGCCCCCGCCAAGAACCCTTTTTACGTTTGTAGCTCCGATACTTCCGCTTCCTATTTCTCTTATATCAGCTCCTTTAACTATTTTTACGATAATGTACCCTGTGGGGAAAGAACCTGTGAGATAAGCTGCGATTACACATACCAGAGTAAGTAAAATCATTTTTTAACCTTTTATAGTCTACTTATTATTTTATCTTCATATAAATTTTAAGAAATTACAATTAAAAGTTCAAACAAATTTAGTTAATTCCCGGCTCTAAGATTACTTCTTAAGCGCTCCCTGCATAGTATCGTTTATAAAATATTTCTGCAAAAACAGGAAAAACAGGAGTATAGGTATCATAGAAATAACCGCACCTGCTGCTATATATCGCCAATTTGCGCTAAAAACCCCCTGTAAATGGTTCAGCCCGACAGGTAAAGTGTACATTTCCTGTTTTGAGAGCAATATACTGGGCCATAAAAATTCACTCCACGCTCCCGCAAAGGTAAATACCGCCAGTGTGGCTAATGCGGGCTTTGCCAGCGGAAGTAATATCCTGAACCATATACCAAAAACTCCGCATCCGTCAATAACCGCAGCCTCTTCAAGCTCTTTCGGGATTGCCAGAAAAGCCTGCCTCATCAGGAATATCCCGAAGGCGTTTACCGCAAATGGCAGTATCAGTCCCGCATAGCTATCTGCCAGGTTTAACCTTAATGCCATCAGGTATACAGGTACCATAATTACCTGGAACGGAACCATTATAGTCGCCAGAACCCCATAAAATATCAGGGTTTTTCCTTTAAAATTCATTCTGGCAAGAGGATATGCCGCAAGTGAGGATAATGCCAGATTAAATAAAACAGTAAATCCAACCACAATAAAGCTGTTAATTATATATGTTACAAAGGGTATGGAGTTCCATACTCCTGTAAAATTGCTAAAAGTGATGTTTTGCGGAATAAATTGCGGCGGGTACTGAAATATGTTTTCATTCTGAGACTTAAGTGCGGTAGAGACCAACCACAAAAAAGGTCCTATGGCTACTAAGGCAAGTATTATCAGTATCAGGTATATGAGCAGCTTTTTAGTCATCGGCTAAATTTAAAAGGTACTGGCCATATTCGCTTTTTTTATATTTTTTTGCAAGCGCTAAAAGATTTTCCCTGTTTATATAACCCTTTTTATAAGCAATTTCCTCAAGGCAGGCAACTTTTATGCCCTGGTTTTTTTCAATGGTTTCTATAAACTGCCCGGCCTGAATAAGGGCATCGTGCGTTCCCGTATCAAGCCATGCAAAACCTCTTCCAAAAAGCTCAACGTTTAACTGGCCAAGCTCCAGGTATATCCTGTTTAAATCAGTAATTTCAAACTCACCCCGGGCAGAGGGTTTAAGGTTTTTTGCGAATTCCACAACCCGGTTATCATAAAAATAAAGGCCTGTAACTGCATAAAAAGATTTAGGGTTCGGCGGCTTTTCCTCAATTGAAAGAACTTTCATATTATCATCAAACTCTACAACGCCAAAACGGTTGGGGTCTTTTACCCTGTAAGCAAAGACTGTTCCTCCTTTTTCCATTGAAACCGCATTTTGCAGGAAATCGGAAAATCCCTGCCCGTAGAAAATATTATCGCCTAAAATTAATGATACCCTGTCATTTCCAATGAATTCCTCGCCGATTATAAAAGCCTGTGCCAGTCCGTCGGGTGAGGGCTGGATTGCGTAAGAGATACGAATGCCCAGCTCGCTCCCGTCTTTTAGTAATTCTTCAAACCGTGGAGTGTCCTGAGGGGTTGAGATTATCAGTATATCCCTGATACCGGCCAGCATCAGCACCGAGAGAGGATAGTAAATCATTGGTTTGTCATATACGGGTAAGAGCTGTTTTGAAACTGCCCGTGTTACCGGGTAAAGCCTTGTTCCGCTGCCGCCGGCAAGTATTATTCCTTTCATACACTACCCTCTTGAGTTGAATAAAAAAATTATACCAATAAAAACAGGTTATATAAATTATTGTCTCATACATAAATGACACAGAGAATGGCAAATAGTTACTTTACAATAAAAAGGGCTTGCATTTTTTTGAAAAATCACTACAATAGGTAAAGTGTCTTTACTTTAAAAAAACGGGAGTCGAATATTTTATGAGGCTGGTCAGTTTAATAACAGTATTATTTATCCCCTTTTTACTCTCAGGTTACGGGTATATGGGTGAGTTGCCGGAACTGGGCAAAACCACAAGGGAAAGGGAAGCAAAACAGCCGGTAATACAAAAACACAGCGCCCCTGTGACAAATCCCCCTGCCATAATAGCACCCAGGGTCAGCACCGGCTATAACGTCAATAAATACAGCAATTACCTCAGCGATATCAGGGAAATCGAGCACCTTTTAAAAGAAATAAAGGCAATACTCGAAAAAAAGGATAATCCCAAAAATAAAATCCAGCATTTTAACGCAAAAGCATTTTTATTAAACCTTTACGTCGATAAATTCAGGGAAAAATACGGCGACAGCCCTGAAAAATATTATGAATCCTATAAACAACTGGTTTTTCTGGATAATTACCTTAAACAGGTCGGCTATAGCAATGCTGATGAGGCGATAATGCCTATTGACACAGTAATCAGCGCTATAAGCGACGCAAGGACTCACGGTCTGTAAACAGCCCTGGCCTTTTCCGTTTCCCACACAGTAACCTGTTTTAACTGGGGAAGCTGCTCTTTTAACTGCTCATAAATATATTTTGCGATGTTTTCGCTGCTCGGGCTTACGCCTTTTAGCTCCTCAAGGGTGTTTAAGTCCTTATGGTCAAGTTTCTCCAGCACCTCATTAAGTGTTTCCTTAAGTATCTTAAAATCAACCAGCATACCCGACTTATCGAGGTTTTCGCCCGCAACCGTGATTTCCGTTTTCCAGTTATGCCCGTGGATGTTTTCGCACTTGCCCTCATAATTTATAAGGTGGTGGGCTGATGAAAAATGCGATTCTACGCTTAATTCAAACATTTTTACTTTCTTTTAACTCCCTTACCCTTGCCGCGGCTTGTTCAAGGGGCACTTTTAAAACCTCCCCGCCGACGCGCGATTTAACCTCCACCATGCCCTCGGCAAGGGTCTTGCCAACGGTTATTCTTATGGGGAAACCTATTAAGTCGGCGTCCTTGAACTTAACCCCGGGCCTTTCGTCCCTGTCGTCAATAACCGTTTCAATGCCGGAGTCGAGCAAGTCATTGTAAATTTTTTCCGCCGTACTCATTTGAAGCTCATCACTAACATTAACAGGCACAACCACCGCATGATACGGAGCTATTGCCATAGGCCAGAGGATACCGTCCTTATCGTGGTATCTTTCAATGGCAGCGGCGGCGGTTCTGGAGACCCCGATACCGTAGCACCCCATTATAAAGGGTTTTTCCCTGCCATTTTCATCAGTAAAGTTTGCCTTCATTTTTTCAGAGTATTTTGTGCCGAGTTTAAAGATATTGCCTACCTCTATCCCCCTGGTTATTTCGAGTTTTCCCGGGCATTCGGGGCATATATCGCCGGGTTGGGCGAGTCTTATGTCGGCAATCGTTTCAGGCAGCTCTATTTCCCTGTTCCACCCTGCCCCGGAAAGGTGCTTATCGGCCTTATTTATTCCCGTAACAAAATTTTCCAGCTCTTTTATGCTCTCATCGCCCACTATTTTTATATTAACACCTGCCGGTCCGAGAAAGCCCGGCTCTAAACCCGTGCACTCCCTGATTTCAGCGTCGCCTGCTATTCTTATGTCGTCCGCGCCCAGGGCGTTTTTAAGTTTAGTTTCCTCAATAGCCCTGTCTCCCCGGATTAACGCCATAACGGGTTTTTTATCAGCAATATATATAAGGGATTTACAGATTGCGGACTGCTCTATGCCGAAAAACCCGGCCAGGTCCTCTATGCTTTTTATGCCCGGCGTATCAACCTCTTTTGCTTCCGGGAATTTTCCGTTTGTATCAGCCGGGGGCATGCGTGATTCCGCCCTGTTGGAGTTTGCCGCATAATCACAGCTGTCGCAGTAGAGCACGTCATTCTCACCGCTCTGTGTCCCGGTCAATACCATAAACTCATGGCTTACGCTACCGCCGATTGCACCGCTATCACTGCGGACCATTCTTGTTTCAAGCCCGCACCTGTTGAATATGTTAGTGTATGCCCGGGCCATTTTTTGGTAATTCTCTTCAAGGCCCGCTTCATCCGCGTCAAAACTGTAAGCGTCCTTCATGAGGAATTCCCTGCCGCGGAGGAGGCCGAAACGCGGCCTTATTTCATCACGGAATTTATCCTGTATCTGGTACAAATTTATTGGAAGCTGCCTGTATGACTTTATCTCGTCGCGCACCAGGGCGGTTATTATTTCCTCATGGGTCGGTCCGAGCGCTCCCATCCTGCCGTGGCGGTCCTCAATCCGCATTAATTCCTTCCCGTAAACTTCCCACCTGCCTGTTTCCCTCCATAATTCCTCAGGCTGCAAAATGGGCATAAGCAATTCCTGCGCGCCCGCCGCGTCCATTTCCTCCCTTATAATGCCGGAAATTTTCTTTATTACCCTTAACATAAGCGGCAGGTACGTATAAATGCCGCTGGTTAGTTTTCTTACGTAGCCTGCCCTTACAAGGAGCTGGTGGCTGACTGTTTCGGCGTCGGCGGGGGTTTCCCTCAGTGTGTTAAAAAATAAACCTGTCATTCTCATATTATAAGTTCCCTTATATCAAATCATCCTTAACAGCTCTCATTGCAGCCTGGGTCCGGTCTTCGACCTCAAGTTTCTGGAAGATATTTTTAATGTGGGTTTTAACCGTGTTTAAACTTATGCAGAGCCGCTCGGATATTTCCTGGTTGCTGCATCCCTTTGCTATAAGGTTTAGCACCTCAACTTCCCTTTCGGTCAGGTCCGAGGTTTTATCCTGTTTCAGGAATTTACCGAATTTATCGACAAACTTGTCGAGCACTATCTGCGCAATCCGGGGGTCAAGCCAGGAAGCGCCTTCATAAGTGCTTTTTATAACCGATACAAGGACTTCCGGGTCAACATCCTTCATGCAGTATGAATTTGCCCCGGCGGACATCGCGTCCAGCACGTCCTGTTCGCTTTCATGCGAGGTGAGCATAATGATTTTAAGGCCCGTTTCCTTGAGTTTTTTTAATTCCCTTGTCGCTTTAATGCCGTCCAGGATGGGCATTCCTATATCCATTAAAACCACGTCGGGGTTTAATTCCCGGACTGCTTTTATCGCATCCTGGCCGTCGCCTGCTTCACCTATAACAGTGATATTTTCAAACTGGTTGAGTGTTGTTTTTAACCCCACAACTGTTAACTTCGAGTCATCTGCTATTAATACCCTGATTTTTTCTTTTTCACTCATAACTTTATTTCCCCTGTTAATTATCTAAGAGGCAATGTAAACTTAAATACGCTTCCGCCCCGCTCAGAGCTCTCCGCCCAAATTTTTCCCCTGTGCATTGTTATGACCTGGTAGGAATAATACAAGCCAAGGCCGCTTCCTGAGGGTTTTCTTCCCTTGCTCAACGAAAATCTCTTGAATAAATAAGGCATATCTTCTCTTGCTATTCCCGCTCCGTTATCCTCAATGCTTATTAAAGCACTTTTGTTGATTTCCAGGGGGGTTTTCAGGGTAGAGTAATATTCTGTCTCTTTTACGGGGTTATATATAATATTATCATTTATTACGTCCATTTTGCAATTTATAAATCCCCTGTGTATTCCGTGGTAAATGGCATTGCTTACCAGGTTGTGTATAACCCTCCTGATATCCCTGTAGTCAGCCTTTACCATGACAGCTTCCCCGGGCGGGATTATATTTAGCTCAATTTTTTTATCCAGGGTCAGCGATTTAATCTGGCTTACCGACTCTTTCATTAACTCTACCAGGTCAAATTCTGTTTCAAACAGGTTTACGTTCCCTGAATCATAACGATAAACCTCAAGCAAAGTGCCTATCATCTCAAGAGAGGAGGTATTGGTGCTTTTTATGAGTTCCAGCACTTCTTTTTGTTCTTCTGTCAGCGGGCCGTAGGTTTCCTTTAAAAGAAAGGAAACAGTCTGGTTCTCGGCAAGCATGGGCACTTTTAAATCATGGGTGAGGGTTGCGACAAAGTTATTTCTTAACCTTTCCTCCTTTTCCAGGTTCCTGACCATTTTATTAAAGGAATTGCCGAGTTTTGCGATTTCATCCTTTCCCTTTACCTCGAGCCTGTAGCCCAGGTCCCCTAAATTAATCGACTCCGCGGCTTCCGCCAAATCAAGGATAGGGTCGGTAATCCTCCTGGCGAATAATGCGGCTATTATTATCGCTACAATCAGGCTGATTACCGCAATATAGCTGATTAACGCGATATTTTCGCTTAAAAGGCTTACTAACTCCCGGTTTGATATACTTATAACAACATTAACAGGTTTTTCCGATTCATTTAAAACGGAAAAAGTCATGGCAAGGTCATTTTTGGCGTTTATTTCAGGCTTTTCCTTTCCAAGCTCATAAAAATCAACCTTAGCCCCCGTAATTTCGTCCAGGTACGATGCTATTTCTTTTTTATCAACTTTATCCGAGTACAGCTTGAGGAAAATTTTCTTGCTGGTCTCAAGCCTTACCTGCACATTGTTTATTATGCCCTGGTTTATGATATCAGTTGACAGGTTGCCGACAACTATTAACGGTATTGTCACGCAGCACAATACCAGGATTAAGATTTTTGTGGTTATTGTATCCGTAGAGGCGGGAATTTTTTTTAATATTTTTACCGCATGTTTTAGCATTATTTTATATAACCCCTTCTTTTATTAACCTTGCTTTAACTTTATCCAGGGCAGCCTGGATGATTTTTGATATTCTTGAAGGGGATACATTCATTTCATCAGCTATTTCCCTGACTTTTTTATTTTTAAAAAATTTTGATTCAAGCACTTCCCTTTCTTTTGGGGCAAGAAATTCCATTGCCTTTATTATGGCTTTTTTAAGCTCAATCAGTTCAATCCTCTCTTCGGGGTTGAGGTTGCCGTCTTCGATTTGTACGGGGCATTCAGAGTTTTCCAGCTCGTCTATTGAGAGTATGGTGCCGTAAACTTTTTCCCTGAGCTCTTCCCTGCCCGGCTTCGGGTAATCCTCGTTTTCTTTGGGGTGTTTTTTGCTTGAATACCATTTAAAGCGTCTTCTGAGCTCATTCCTGATAGACCATTTAATTGCGGTGGATATATATGAATTATTATGCTGGCTTTTTGGCCTGGTGGACAGTATTACGTACACGGCGGTAGCGCCGATATTAACGAGTTCCGAGTAATCCAGCAGGTGTTTTGATGTTGAGAGGCGGGAGTATTCGACTCTGGCGACGGTTTTAATGAGTTCAGAATAATCCTCAATGTTGATATTTTTTTTATCAGCCGAACTTTGCATACCTTAGGGTTAATCATAGCAATTTATGTGGGAATTAACAAGAATGTTTAATTTACAAAAAATTTTTTTTCACTTATAACTTAGTATACTTAATCATTATACTGCTCCCAAATTAAATTTCAGATTTTTACGGTTAATGTCTGGAGCAGTATAAGCGAAGCGGGAGCGATGAATTTTGGAAAATCCGGCTTTGCC
>JANQGS010000045.1 GCA_028277195.1 Candidatus Gastranaerophilales bacterium | reverse complement strand
TTCCAATATGGTTGGGAGGGGAGGGATTTTGAAGAATTTTTAAGATGCTTAGTAGTTACGGTGAATATTTTCTTTATAAAGTCTTTTATTTCCGGTTTTTTTAGTGTAAAGTGGACATTGTTAACGGGAAGATACATTAATGCGGCTTGACAAATATTTAAAAGTATCAAGACTGATTAAAAGAAGAGGGCTCGCAAATGAAATCGCCGGGCAAGGACGTGTCTTTATAAATGACAGGCAGGTAAAGCCTTCCGCTACGGTAAAAGAAGGAGATAAACTAAGAATAGAGTATTACAATAAAACACTTATTGCGGAAATATTAAGGATACCGACAGGAAGCGTCTCAATACAGGAATCAAAGGATTTATACAAAATAATTAAGGAAACTTGGAGGGAAACATGACAACTTTTATTGAACACATTCAGGCCAGACAGATATTGGACTCAAGAGGAAACCCGACCGTTGAGGCAGATGTGGTGCTCTCAAGCGGCTTAATGGGGAGAGCGGCGGTGCCATCGGGCGCAAGCACCGGTATGTATGAGGCGGTTGAGTTGAGGGATGAGGATAAGTCCCGCTATTGCGGCAAGGGTGTTTTGCAGGCTGTTGAGAACGTAAATGAAATTATTGCCAAAGAGCTCGTAGACCACGACGCCAGCAACCAGTATGAAATAGACAGGGCAATGATTGAACTCGACGGAACGGAAAATAAAAGTAAATTAGGGGCAAACGCCATACTCGGGGTGAGCCTGGCCTGCGCAAAAGCAGCGGCGGCCACTTATGAAATGTCCTTATACAGGTACATTGGCGGGGTGAACGCTATTACGCTGCCCGTACCGCTTATGAATATCCTTAACGGCGGAGCGCATGCCGATAATAATGTTGATATACAGGAATTTATGATTGCTCCTGTCGGGGCGTGCACTTTTGCTGACGCTCTCAGAATGGGCGCTGAGACCTTTCATTCGCTTAAATCAGTTTTAAAAGGCAAGGGCCTGGCTACTTCCGTGGGTGATGAAGGCGGGTTTGCCCCGAACCTCTCCTCAAACGAGGAAGCCCTCGAAGTTATACTGACTGCTATTGAAAAAGCGGGTTATACCACAGACGATATTAAGCTGGCGCTTGATGTTGCAAGCTCAGAATTCTACAAAGACGGTAAATATGTACTCGAAGGAGAAGGAAAAACCCTTGACCAGTCACAAATGGTCGGATTCCTCAAGGACCTTGTCAATAAATACCCGATTATCTCAATAGAAGACGGCATGAGCGAAAATGACTGGGACGGCTGGAAACTTTTAACCCGCGAAATCGGCGATAAAGCACAGCTGGTCGGGGATGACCTGTTTGTAACAAATACCAAAAAACTGGCTGAGGGTATTTTTAACAACGTCGGCAACAGTATACTGGTAAAAGTAAACCAGATAGGAACATTGAGCGAAACACTGGCGGCAATAAACATGGCTCACCAGGCGGGCTATACCGCAATAATCAGCCACCGCTCAGGCGAAACAGAGGATACAACGATTGCTGACCTGGCGGTTGCCACGAATGCAGGGCAAATCAAGACAGGTTCAGCTTCAAGGTCTGACCGTATCGCAAAATACAACCAGCTTATCAGAATTGAGGAAGAGCTCGGCAGCGTAGCGAAATATCCCGGAATGAGGGCGTTCAGGTGTATCAGCAAGATTAAATCAGCACAGGAGCTGTGCGTATAGCGGGAGGGTCATCCATTCCTCGTATAAACCCTGGGCAACCTCACTTTTAACCGGCAAGTTATTTCATAGTTGATGGTATTGAGTCTTTGAGCCCAGTCGCTGACGGGAATACACTCCCCGTCCGCTTCTCCCAGCAATGTAATAATATCGCCGGTTTTAACACCATTGACCTCCGTAACGTCAAACATCATCTGGTCCATGGTTATATTGCCGACCTGTTTGACTTTATGGCCTTTTAGTATGCCAAAAATCCTGTTTGAAAGGCTTCTGGAAACACCGTCAGCATAACCTACTGGTATTGTGGCTATTTTAGTTTCTTTATCTGTTATAAAGCTGTAATCATAACTTACCCCGGTGCCTTCACTTACTTCTTTGGTCTGTGTTATCCTGCCTTTTAGACTCATTACCTGCTTAAAACCCGCAACCAGTCCGTATATTCCTATACCAACCCTTGCCATGTCATAGTGCAGGCCGGGATAATTTAGCATTCCTGCTGTATTAACCAGGTGTATGTTTAGTTTATCCCTATCTTTGATTTGATTTATTATTTTTTGAAATAATTGATTTTGTTTTGTTGTAATTTCTTTATTTTCAGCCCGGGCAAGGTGGGAAAAAACACCTTCCAGTTTAATCCCTTCAGTATTTTTTACTTTATTTATAAATTCCGGCGCCTCTATAGCTGAAATACCTATTCTGCGCATGCCGGTGTCTAATTTTATATGTACAGCCGGTTTTTTATTTAACCTTTTATATGAATAAATACAGGCATTAATATGCTCAGGTGTAAAAATAGAGACGGCAATATTGTTTTCAACGGCTGAGCACACCGCCCAGTCGGGAGTTGCGCCCAATACCAGTATGGGAATGGTTATCCCGGCCTTTCTCAACTCAATCCCCTCATCAACCGAAGCCACCCCGAGCATATCAACGCCTGATGCAACGAGTATGGGCGAGATTGTTGCTGCGCCATGGCCGTAAGCGTCTGCTTTTACAACTGCCATAAGTTTTGTATTGCGCTCCGGGCAGGCTTTTAGCGCTTTAGTATTATGCTCAATATTGCCGAGGTCTATCTCAACCCAGGCATCCCGGCGTGTTTGCGGTATTGGTGTTCTTTGCATGATTAATTTTATTCTTCAACGGGTATCAGAGCATTTGTCATATAATTAATATTACTATGACAAACATAAAAATACAAAAAACAGGCCCAATCGGCGAAATAATCCTGAATAGCCCGCAAACCCTCAATCTCGTCGAGGAGGATACTTTTAGCGATATAAGCGCCGCTCTCGATGGATTTGAAGGGGATAACGGGATAAAAGCCGTTTTACTAAGGGCAGTGTGCGGGGCTTCTAAAAAAACCGGCGAAAAAATATTCTCAGCAGGCGTAAATCTTA
>JANQGS010000020.1 GCA_028277195.1 Candidatus Gastranaerophilales bacterium | reverse complement strand
AAAGATGTAAAAACTGAATTAAAAACCGATACAAAAACAGAACAAAAGCCTGATACAAAAACCAGCGCAAAAACAGATTTAAAAACAGATATTAAAATTGATATTAAAACTGATGATAAAAAGGAACAAAAGTTTGAAATAAAAGACACAAAAATCGCAAAAGAAATAAAAGAGATTAAAACAGAAAAGACTACAAATACAAATGTCAAGGTTGAGGTGAAAAAAGAACAGGAAGCATTGAAAAAAGAGGTTGTCACACCGGTAAAAACCACGGAAAAACCCCCCGAGAAAAGCACTAAATCACCGCAAATTAAAATAACAAATGAAACAGAACCCCCAAAACAGGAAAAAGAAAACTCTTTAGACCTTGCAATGAATCGCCAAAAGCAGGAACAGCAAGTATTAAAACGCGATTTGAATCCAAAAATAACCTCAAGCCAGCCTAACCAGACTGAAACAGGCGGGCAAAAAATTGATATGCGGCGCACAGTTGAATTTACCAGGATTTTAAACTCAAAACAACCTCAATCTACACAACAATCAGTTGTTAACCAGGTAAAACAGGCCTCTGCCCAACTGTCAGGCAGTAAATCAGAAGTTTCAATCGCGCTTAAGCCTGAAAACCTCGGGAGGGTAAACCTTAATTTAGTAAGCCAGAGAGGGGTTTTTACCGCCCGGATTACCGCGGAAAGCAACCAGGTAAAGGAAATGCTCCTTAAGGGAATGGAATCGCTCAGGCAAAACCTTTCCGAGCAGGGAATAAACGTTGGCAGAATAGCCATTAATGTTCAGGAGCCCGCATCTGCCAACAATAACAATAACTTTGACCAGGCCATGAATAAGTTTAACAATGGTAACGGCTCTTCAGAAACAAACCCGGAGGCCGGAAAGCGGAATGAACAGGAAAAAGCCCTTTCAGAAGGAGAACATGGCCATACGGAAACCGAAGAAAATACTGAAAACAACGACAATAACGAAAATACAGGACTTAATCATAACGGTACAGTGGATTACAAGGTATAGGAGGCGGGTTTAATGAATGTAAATGACGTTATAACAGGTATGCTAAACGATACAGAGAAGCGGCAGGCTGAAAACAGGGTAACAGGAACTACCGAATTGGGCCAGGATGCCTTTCTACAGCTATTAATGACGCAATTGCGCTACCAGGACCCTTTAAATCCCCTGGGTAACCAGGAATTCATCGCCCAGCAGGCGCAATTTACACAGATAAGCGAACTGCAGAAATTAAATAAATCCGTTAATAAGTCAAATGATATGATGCAGGCAAGTTCGCTTATAGGCAAGACAGTCAGCCTGCCTGACCCTGACGAGCCAACAGAAACCATTGAGGGCAAGGTCACAGAGGCAAAACTAAGCGCAAACGGGGCAAGCATTGTTATAGACGGGAAATCCTATCCAATGGAAAGTATTACAAGCATAAAAGAAGTTCAATAAAATTTTTTAGACAGGGAGGTAAAAATATATGTCACAGGGACTATTTACGGCATCAACAGGTATAGCGGCTAACCAGGCAAAGATTGACGTTATCGCGGATAACATAGCGAACATAAACACAGTCGGGTTTAAGTCCAGCCAGATTAACTTTGAAACGGTTTTCTCCAGGCAATTAGGCTCAGGGTCATCACCCACGGATGATTTAGGGGGCATTAACCCTAAGGAAATAGGACTTGGCGCTTCCGTCGGAGAAATCGGACGCAACTTCAGGAACGGCTCAATTCAAAACACCGGGAGGACAACAGACCTTAACATACAAGGGGAAGGTTTCTTTTCCCTCATGAACTATGACGGGAGTATTTTCCTCTCCAGGGCCGGTAATTTTTCGACAGATTCCAACGGGTTTCTTGTTAACCCACAGGGGCTGAAGGTATTAGGGACTTCAACCTCTACAAGTACTACCGCCAGCACTACACCGGTGCAAATTCCCACAAAAATTAACCTGGTAGTGCCTGATGCTGTTGCGACAGATACTATAACCAATGTAGGTACAGGTGCAAGCTCAAATATAACTACAGGGACATTTACGATAAACGTTGACGGGACTACGGATGTTACTACCACAATATCAGCCGGCGATACACTACAGGATGTGGCTGCCCAGATGCAGGCTGACATAGTGGCAGCAGGTTTTGCGGGGGCGACTGTTACGGTAACGGGAAACCGGTTAGTGATAGATACATCAGGCGCCGGCGGTGAAGCTGTTACTTTTAACGGAGCGTCAGGCGATACAAGTAACTTTCTAGGTATCATGGGGTTCTCGGATTCCTCTCCACCCGCTAATGAATATACAAGCTCCGCCTTAAAAGACCAGTCGGAAGTTACAATTGCCGACCCGGATGATTCAAACGACACGTACTCTGTAACCACTTTCTCCATTGCCCAGGACGGTGCGCTGGAAGCAACCTATTCAAATGGCGCAAAATTAAGTGTATCAACCAACGTAGCAGGCAATAAAGAGCTAAAATATACCACAGCCGGCGGCACGATTATAGCAAACTCCAGCATTACAAACAGCCACAGCACTTTAGTACCCGCACAGCTACAGGTCCAGCTTGCAACAGTAATTAACCCCAAAGGGTTAAACTCGGCGGGCGGTAACCTGTTTGCCCTCAACTCAATTGCGGGTGAGCCCACATATGCTATAGGCAGGTCAGGGGGGCTCGGGGTAATTAATTCCGGGGCACTGGAAGCCTCTAACGTTGACTTGCCCTCTGAGTTCGCCAGCATGATACTCGCGCAAAGGGGTATTGAGGCAAACAGCAGGACATTTGAGGTGCAAAACCAGATAATGAGAACAATAGTGAACCTAGGAAGGTAAGCGGTCCTTCCCCGGTTATTTATCAAAAATAATATGCTCTCTGGGGTTGAAATTCCGTACTCGCGCAAGTTCGAGATAAAGTTCCTTTTCCTTTTCAGTCAAATTCGGCGGAATTTCAACCCTTACCGTAATAACCTGGTCGCCCCTTTTACCGGAGTTAGTGTCCGGCAACCCTTCCCTTGCCAGCTTAAATCTTTGGCCTGAGCGGGTTTCAGGGGGGATTTTCATGTTAATGAACCCGTCAATCGAAGGGATTTGTATCTCACCGCCAAGGGCAGCCTCTGATGGTGTAATCGGGATTTCGCAATGGACATGAAGCCCTTCATAAGTGAAAAAAGAACTCTTAATTATATGTATAAGCAGGTATAAATCCCCATTCGCTCCGCCGTTCACTCCCCGGTTTCCTTCCCCGGAAATTTTAATCCTTGAATTTTCCTTGACTTTCGGGGGAATTTTAACGTTTAGCTGCTTGTGTGTGGAAATTTCACCTGTAGCGTTGCACTTATCGCAGGAAACATGGTTTATAATGCGTTTGCCCCTGCATTTGGGGCATTTTTCAGTCCTCAGGATATTAACATTCCTTACTGTGCCGTTATGGGCCTCAGACGCGCTTATATGAACATCTGTCGTTATATCATCGCCTTTTTTAGATTCGGTCCCGGCAAAATTTTTAGCGAACTTTCCGGCAAAATTGCTGAAAATCCCTTCAAAATTTTTTTCAGGCTTTTCCTTTTTGGGTTTGGGCTCAGAATAAGCCTTTGATGCCTGTTTTTTAACCTGTTCGGCATTGGGCTTTGATTTTATAGCGCCTCTTAGCAGGTCATATTGCGTGCGTTTTTTTTCATCAACCAGTACTGAGTATGCTTCGCCGATTTCCTTGAATTTTTCCTCATAGAGTTTATTCCCCGGGTTTATATCAGGATGGAACTTTCTGGCGAGCTCCCTGTATGCCTTTTTAATTGCCCTTTTATCAGCATCCTCGCTTATTTCGAGTATTTTATAATAATTTTTATCCTTGTTCATTAAATCGCTTTATTTATCTTCCGAGAGAATAAAAAGGCTTATAATGTCTTCGAGTTCATGGGCTTTTTTCCTGAATTTCTGGATTTCCTGCTCAAGAATTTTAATTTTTGTCCTGTATTCTTCTATTACATTGACGTTATCCCTTATGTTATTTTCAAGCTCTTCCTGGACGGACTGCGCATTTGAGAGCACGTTGTTCATGGAAATTCCCATTGCTTCCATTGTCTGTCTTATTATGAGCGCGCCTGTCTGCTTTGTAACTCCTGAGGGCAGGCGGGAAATCAGGTGTAAGAGAGTGTCAATGTCTGAGCCCCGGGGGTTGGCGCTTTCAGCCGCATTCACTTCCGGCTCGCATTCAAGCTCTTTTTCCAGCGCTTTAATATTTTCGGCTACTTCAACCCCTTCTTCCTCAATTTTTTCATTATCCTCGACGGGCTCTATCTTTTCCCCGGGCTCAATGTCGACTATTTCCTCTATTTCAGGCGCGTTTTCCTTGTTTTTCAGGGTTTCAATAATACGTTTTCCAACCCCTCTGGGCATTTTTTTTGTTTTTTCAGCTACCACAGTTTTTCTCCTTAGAATTTTTAGGTGTAATTACTTATGAAATTATTATAATACATTTAATTACTCAGGTGTTATACTGCTCCCAAATTAAATTTCAGATTTTAACTGCTAACGCCTGGAGCGGTGTGGCGAAGCAGGAGCGATGAATTTTTTCAAGGGGTTTGCGGGCAGGTCCTAAGGAGAAAACCAGCCTGCAACGTCTTTTGCGAAATAAGTGATTATTAAATCCGCGCCAGCTCTTTTGATTCCGGTAATTGTTTCCGTTACAACCTGTTTTTCATCTATAAAACCTGCCAGGGACGCCGTTTTTATCATACTATATTCCCCGCTGACACTATAAGCGGCAACCGGTACGTTGAAATTTTGCTTAAACCTGTAAATTATATCCATATAAGCCATGGCCGGTTTAACCATCAAAATGTCAGCGCCTTCCTCAAGGTCCAGTTCGGCCTCATGTATAGCTTCATCAGAATTAGCAGGGTCCATCTGGTATGTTTTCCTGTCCCCAAAGCTCGGGGCTGAGCTTACAGCGCCCCTGAACGGCCCGTAAAAAGCTGAGGCGTATTTAGCGCTGTATGACATTATTGAAACTTTTTTAAAGTTATTTTTATCCAGGATTTCCCTGATTGCCTTAACCCGGCCATCCATCATATCAGACGGCGCAACCATATCAGCGCCGGCTTTCGCATGCGAAAGCGCAACTTTAGCCAGAACCTCAACTGATTTATCGTTATCTATGGATTTATTTTCAATAATTCCGCAGTGCCCGTGGGATGTGTACTGGCAAAGACATACATCAGTTATAACCAATATCTCAGGATAATTATGCTTTATTAACCTTACGGCCCGCTGGACTGCTCCATTTTCTGCATAAGCGCTGCCGCCATACTCATCCTTATGTTCAGGCAGGCCAAACAGCAGGACACCCTTAATCCCCAATGAAATTATCTCATTGATTTCCTTTTCCAGCCTGTTTAATGAAAAGTGAAACTGTCCGGGCATTGAAGGAATTTCTCTTTTGATGTTTTCGCCTTCTATTATGAAAACAGGACAGATGAAATCATTGGCGTTGAGAACGGTTTCCATTACCAGGCTGCGGATGGCAGAGTTTTTTCTCAGTCTTCTCGGTCTATGCTTCATATAATTTCTCCATTAAACCATCAATTGTATATTCATCAGCCGTTATAACATCTTTAAATCCCGCTTCCCCAACTGCTTTAGCCGTAACAGGACCTATGCAGTACGCTTTTATATTTTCCGGTTCAGGAAAACTCCCGGCTGACGACGGGCTCATAAAACATACGGAATCAACATCCGGTAAATCTTTTTTATTTATTTCCAGGGCAATTGTTCTATATAAAATTAACTCATCAACCTGTGCGCCAATATTTTTGAACTCCTCGGGAATTATATCCCTTGTTTGCTCTGCTTTTGGCAGTAAAATTTTATCGCCCCGCTTTATTTTATCTTTAAATCCTTTAACCAAAACCTCTGAAATAAACTCATCCGGCATAAAATCAGGCCGTATATGATATTTTTTTATGCATTCAGCGGTTGATTTTCCTATTACAGCGATTTTTGCGCTGCCTAATTCCCTGATGTCGGGCAATAACTTAAAGAACAGCTCTACTGCATTAATGCTGGTAAAAACCAGCCAGTCATACTGTTTAAGCTCAGGCAACACGGCTTTTACGGGCACAATTTCAATCGCAGGAAGCTCAACAGGATTTCCGCCCGCCGCCTCTATTTTTTGAATAAGCTCACTATTCTGGTGTTTAGGCCTTGTAACGAGTATATTTCTCCCGAACAGGGGTTTGTTCTCAAACCATTTAATATTCTCCCTTAAATTAACAACTTCCCCGACAACAATAATAGCAGGCGCTTTCATATTATTTGCTTTTTGTTTTATATCTAAAAGAGAGCCTGTGACTGTTTTTTGGCAAGGATAAGTTGCGTTTGAAACCACTGCAACAGGTGTTTTAGGTTGTTTTCCGTACTTAATGAGGTTTGAGCAAATATTTTCAAGTTTTGAAAAGCCCATCAGGAATACCAGCGTACCGGACAGCTTAGCCAGGGTCTCAAAATCAACGTCCGGCAGGTTATGGCCATTGATTATATGGAACGAAGGGCTTACTCCCCTGTGAGTAACCGAAATGCCAGCATACGCCGCCCCCGCAATCGCCGAGGTAACGCCCGGAATTATTTCGAAATCAATATTATTTTGCTTTAAATATAATGCTTCTTCTGCGCCACGACCAAAAACAAAGGGGTCACCGCCTTTTAGCCTTACAACGGTTTTGTTTTCCCCGGCTTTCCGTGCCAGTAATTCATTTATTTTTTCCTGCGGAAACGTATGATTACCCGCTCTTTTGCCGACAAAAATTTTTTCCGCGCCTTCTTTGGCGTAAGATAGCAACCTGTCGTTAATAAGGCTGTCATATATAATAACCTCAGCATTTCTCAGGCAATTTAACCCTTTAACTGTTATTAATTCCGCGTCCCCGGGGCCTGCCCCGGCTAAATACACTTTCGCTTTCATTGTAATTATTCTTCCCTTGTTACTATAGCAAGCATGCCCTGTCCCGGGGCTGTCGGGAACTCAAAATATTCCGCGATTTTGCCCTGTAGCCCCAGTCTGTTCAAACCGGCTGCTGCCAGTATAGTTGCGTCATACTGCCCATCTTCCACTTTTTTTATGCGTTCATCAATGTTTCCCCTTATTGGCGCAAAATTTAAATCAGGCCTGAGGTCCTTAACCCGTTCAGTCCTTCTTGCGCTGCTTGTGCCTATCAGCGCCCCTTCAGGCAACTCGTTCAAACTTAATTTATTCCTGCTGACTAACACATCCCGTGAATCTTCCTTTTTAGGGAATATTTTTACGGACAATCCCCGCGGTAAATCCCGCGGTAAGTCCTTCAGGCTGTGCACCGCAAGGTCAATCTCATTGTTCAAAAGCGCGTTATCCAGCTCCCTTGTGAAAACGTCTTCCTCCTTTATTTCATCAAGGGGAATTCCGGGCATTTTATCTCCAAGGGTTTTAATTTTTTTGATATTAACCGCAATTTCAGGCATGTATTTTTTTATTTCATTTATTACTATTTCTGCCTGTTTTATTGCCAGCTTGCTCCCTCTTGCGCCTATTATAATTTCCCTGTTTTGCTTTGTTTTACCCCTTATTTTTCCTATTATATCCAACATTTCGGCATTATTTTTTAATTCATCCCTGATAAGTTTAGCCATCATAGGGCTTTTGCCGCTTGTGCTCACTGAAACGGTTAAATCCCCCTCCTGGTAGACAGCGGGTAAAATAAAACCGCATAATTCAGGTTTATCGACCATATTGATTAAAATATTCCTGTATTGGCAATCTTCGTATATTTTTTTGTTTAATTCAGGGTCGTCTGTTGCCGCGATAACAAGAAAAATTCCTGTTATAAATTCGGAATTATATTTATTGGAGAGCCACTCCGGCTGTCCGGTTTTTGCTAATTCCCTTAATTCAGGACATAAGTCCCCGCTTATGACTGAAACACTTGCTCCGCAAGAGAGTAAAGCCCTTATCTTTCGCAGGGCAACATTCCCGCCGCCAATTACAAGGCAGTTTTTGTTTTCTATATCAAGCATAATCGGGTAGTATTTTTTTCCAGCCATGATAAATATTTTTCCATACCTTCTTTTATAATTAATTCCGCATCATTAATATATGACAGGCGTTTTTCGTAGTTTACCCGCGCAATTCCTTGAATATCATCAATTTTAAATAATTTTATTCCCGGAATAGTTTCCACATCGGGCTCAATATCTCTTGGCACTGCTAAATCCAATATATACAAGGGTTTATTCCCCGAATAATTTCGCGAGAACTTTTCCCTGTGCATAATTAAGTGCGGAGCGGATGTACAGCTTACTATAAAATCAACTCTGTCAATATAATTATACCTGTCTTTAAACGCGATTTCCGTTGAACTCCTGTTGATTGCGTAAATTTGTTTAAGATTTTTTTTGGTCAGTATCTGGTGAGTAATCCGGTTCATTTTGCCGAGTCCGATTATAAGGGCTTTTTTGCCTGAGAGGCCTCCTTGCGCCTCTTCCAGCAGCTTTAAGCCTATTGACGCGACCGATAAATTGCCTGATGAAACACCTGTCAGGTTTTTAATTTTTTTAGCCGCGGTTATACTGTCTAAAAACAACCTGTTAAGGATTTTTCCACCGCTTTTATTTTCGACTGCCGCTTCATAAGCGGCTTTAACCTGGCCCAATATCTGGTCTTCCCCGACCACCATTGACTCAAGTCCCGCCGCGACCCTGAAACAATGCCTTATAGCCTCAGTATTTTTTTTAATAGCCACATTTTCCGGAAACAAGCCTCTCAGGTAATCTATGTCGAATTCATCGCAGTTTGCGTATATTTCGCTTCTGTTGCAGGTGGATAGTGTAATTGTTTCAGCCATTGAATCAAGCCCGCCCGAGTTAAGGGAAAAAGTTTCCCTTACCTCAAGCGGGCTGTTCTTATAATCAATGCCTGCGGCTACTATCATTTAATACCTGTTAGATACTTTCCTGTTTATTTTTATAACCTCTTCCCTGCCGAACCTATCGACCATATGCCATACCAGGCAACCTTTTTCTTCCTGTGACGTATATAGATGCCCGCCATTACCGCCAATATCTCCGGACAAATAGAGCTTTATCGCCTGTGCCGGGCATTCTTTAACACATGCGGTGCAGTCCCAGCAGTCCTGGGGGTATTTGATGAATGCTTTCCCGCGCAAATCATTGTATATTAAATTCCCCGGACAAATATTCCGGCATTTGCCGCAGGAAATACATTTGTTTTTGTCAATTTGAATGCTCATAGATTTCTTCCTTTCTGATTAAGTCTCTTGTTATTATTTTTACCTCACCGTTTTCATACCTTGAGTTAACATACTTAAGCCAGTTTTTATTGTCTTTTTGAGGAAAATCAGTGTTTTCCTGATAGCAGCGCCACCGGGTTTCCTTTCTGGCCAGTAAGTGTTCTATCAATACTTTCCCGACATACAGCCGGTCAATTATTTCACAGATAAGCATTAATTCATGAAAATTATTTGCCTTTAGCCGGCGTGATAGTACAAATAGATTTTTCAGTTCGTTTTTTGCCAGCTCCAGCTTTTTTTTACTGTATTCATAATGTTCAGAAATACCGCCGGCGTATTTATCCATTATTTCCTGGAGAGCCTCTTCAATTAATTCAATTGAATAAGAATTTTCAGGATTTTTTAAAAATTTTGTCATGCCGTTAAATTTTTCATTTAATTCCCGTTCAGTTAATTTTTTCCCATAATTATTTTTTAAGTCCTTTATTATTGACTCAGCGGCGATTTCGCCCTCCGCAAAACAACCTGTAACATATTTTTTAGGGCTCCCGCCTGCTACATCGCCAACCGCATAAAGGCTTTCCAGGGTCGTTTTCCTGTTTATATCAACCCAATAACCGCTTGCGGCATGTCCGCCCGTTATATAAGGCTCAGTCCCCTCTATTTCAATATTTTCGCGGGCCGGGCCGGAATTTTTCTCCAGCCATTTTAAAATATGAGAAGGAGACATGTTTAAATACGCCTTAAAGAGCTCTTCCTGTTGTTCTTTGGAAATACCTTTTGTTTTCAGGTAACATGGGCCATTCCCGGCTTTATTTTCCTGTACGGTGGCATACAGTCTTATATGCGTACCGGGTTTTCCGTATTTATGCACATATTCCTCCCCGTGACGATTAATTTGCGGAACTTTCAGCCCATGCGCTATTGTGCCTGTGGGCGCAATCGTATCCTTACAGCGAAGGGCTATAAACCTCATCTCAAAACCCGTCATCTCAGCTCCCGCCCTTATGCCCATTGCATAGCCCGCGCCTGTGTTAAACGGGCTATACCACATTTTATGCCTTGAACACTCAGGGTTGTTTGATTTATATAATCCGGCGGTTCCGCCTGTTGCGCAAACTGTTTTTTTCGCGTATACGGTGATAAATTCCTCTGTTTCAACCGAGAAACCGTAAGCTCCGTATACCCGGCCTTCATTAACCAGGTAATCAACAATATTTAATCTGTTTATTACGGTTATGGAAGGTTTTTCCTCCACCGCCTTCGCTAAAATCGGTTTTATGTTTTCCCCGTTGATTTTTATGCCGCGCTTGCCTCTTTGAACATAGTTACCTTTGTCGTCTTTAAGGATTGGGAGTCCGAGCTGTTCAATTTTTTCAGTAACTTTATTTAACTTTCGGGCTGTTGAATAAACCAGGTCCTCTCTTATAACTTGCTCGGAATCCTTTTTAACATACTCAAGAAAAGAGTCGGGGGTCTCTCCGGGGTTTATGTGGGCATTAATAGCATTAACCCCTGCGGCGAGGCATCCGCTTCTTTTAATGTTGGCTTTTTCAGCAATTATTACCCTGATGTCAGAATTCTCAGCCAGAGTTAAGGCGCAAAAGCATCCTGCTGTGCCGCCGCCAATAATTAACACGTCTGTTTCACAGGTTTTCATATAAAAACTCCGGTATTTTATCTGCTGTTAGCTCGCCAAAATATTCGCCGAATTTTGTTTTTCCCGCCCCCGCGTTACCATTGAAAAAGATGCTGTATGCTTCAATCATGCCCTCAGGTGTTTTTGTAAGTTTTCCGCAGAGCCCGACTTGTCCGATTTGATGTTTTCCGCAGGAATTATGGCATCCTGAGATAAATATTTCAGGTAATTTTTTGTGTTTAAATTTATCCTTTATTGCCCTGGCAAGTTCTTGTGACTTACATATCCCGATTTTGCAGATTGAAGACCCAACACAGGTTATCGGGTAATCTTCTGATGAGTATTCAGATATCATTTCAGCTAACTTTCGGGCGTCTTCCCGCTCTAAATTCCTCACATAAAAGCCCTGTGTTCCGGCAAGGCGAAGAGTGGTTCCATAGGAGAGGTTTTCAATAAAATTAATTATTTTATTTAATCTCTTTGTGTTTATAAATCCGTTTTCAGGATGAATATATAAAGGTTTTCTATCACCCTGGGCTTGCTTCAATGTTTCTTGAGAGGTTAAATCGAGTCGAGCATGACAGAAGCTGTATTTCTCTTCAGCTTTTTTTAAATATTGCCTGAACCTGTTTTTAAACTCACCTTCGCCCAGCCTGAATAAAATATATCTTATGCGGGCTTTATTCCTGTTTTCTCTGTCACCCTCCCCGCAGAATAAATCTTTCATCGCGAAAATATAATGAAAAACCTCTCCAGCCGGGATAAAAGCGGATAATTTTATTCCTGTTGCCGGGTTTCTTCCCAGCCCGCCGGCTCCATAAACTTCAAAACCCCTCTGTTTACCCTGTATTTTGGCAATAAAACCCAAATCAGCAATGGCGGCGTATGCTGTATCTTTTGGGGAATTTGAAAAAGCAATTTTGAACTTTCGCGGCAGTTGAAAGGAATCAGCATCATTTAAGAGGTATTCCATTGCTTGAACGGCATATGGCGTAACATCAAAAACCTCATGCGGGTCAACCCCGGAAAGCGGGGAACAGGCGATATTTCTTACGCTATTCCCGCCGCTTCCCCTGGTGTACAGGTTTGCTTCCATCAATTTTTCCGCCAGGTCAGGAGTGTTTTCAATCCTTACCCTGTGGAATTGTATATCCTGCCTTGTGGTAAAATGAATTTCGCCCCGGGCATACTTATCCGCAAGTTCACTGATTATTTTTAATTCCTGTAAGGAAATAACGCCCGCCGGATTTCTTACTCTTACCATACAGGTATTAGCATCGCGCTCTTCATAAATTCCCATTGACGAGAGGTATTTTTTCTTTTCTGCCGGGGCAAGCGATGTGTTTAAAATTTCCTGAATTTTTGCCCTGTGATTTTTTGTATAAACTATTATGTCTTCCGGTATTTTTATCATTACAATTTCCTGGCTAAACTAAAACACAGGTCCTGGACACAGACCTGTATTTCAAAACTTTGTATGCGCAAAAGTTAATCCACAGGTCCGTTGCGGCCCATCATACACATTGATTCTTTACGGTTATTTTTATTTATAAAATTAATCTTCATAATTTAATAAAAACCTTTCGGCTTGCAAAATTGCTTTCGGTTAACCGAATATTAATATAAGTTTATTTTTAAGTCAAGATACAACAGTTCAGGCTATTATTCGCAAAAAATTTTATCAAAATATCCCACCCTCCCGCCCTCAGTGGATTGGGCGGCTGCGCCGCCCAAATTTTTCAATAGAATTTTGATAA
>JANQGS010000246.1 GCA_028277195.1 Candidatus Gastranaerophilales bacterium | reverse complement strand
AACCCTGCGAAGCGGGAGCGTTAAAAAAGGAGCTTTGCTTCTTTTTTAAAAGCTCATTCTCTTTATTTACCCCCCCCGAAATACTTTGGATATACTCTGTATGTATCGTATCATTAACTTCTTTCCTTAAATATAACAATGCTCAAATTTATTTTATCAGTCATTTAGATTCCGGGCAAGCTTTTATATATCCGGGAGTCCCTGTCGTGTTTTATGGCGGTTTCCAGCATAAATAATACCCTAATCCTGAATTTGCGGGGGCGGCGGCAGTGTACCCCCGTCTTCATAATAATCACTATTATAACTGTCCCGGTTGCGGTTATTTTTGCTAAAAGCGTCCCCGGCTGCGCGATATACGCTGGTTGAAACAGCCTTTACCCCTTTTGAAGCCTTTTTAAGGATAAACCAGCCGCCCTTAAGGGTATATTTAGTAACATAATAAGCTGTTTTTGAGGTGAATTCTATTGTTTTATCGGCAATTTTTGATGCGGCATTGGCATCCGCACCTTGCGGGAGCAGCAAAAACACGCAGATTCCCGACAGGATAAATATTTTTTTTAAACTGGCCATAGCCAATATTATATATCAGGATGGCGTAAATGATAATCCGTAGCCTGCTCAAAATTATAAGCTGCCCTGAGCATTAAATCCTCTGATAAAACCGGCCCTATAAGCTGCACCCCGACAGGCAATCCTTTAGAGTCAAACCCGCAGGGCAAACTTATGCCCGGCAGGCCGGAAAGGTTTGCCGTCAGCGTGCAAACGTCCATCAGGTACATACTCAGGGGGTCATCGGTTTTTGAGCCGATTTCAAAGGCGGTTACGGGACAAACCGGTGAGAGCAGCAAATCCACCCGCTCAAAAGCCGCGTCAAAATCTTTTTTAATTAAACTCCTCACCTGCTGGGCTTTTTTGTAATAAGCATCGTAATAGCCCGAACTCAGGGCGTAAGTGCCAAGCATAATCCTTCTTTTTACTTCCTCTCCAAACCCTTCTGCCCTTGTTTTGGTGTACATTTTAAGGAGGTTTTCAGCCCCGGGCGCCCTGTAGCCGTACTTAACCCCGTCAAAGCGGGCCAGGTTCGAGCTTGCCTCAGCCATTGCCACAACATAATACGTGGAAATGGCGTATTCGGTATGAGGGATTGATATTTCCTCAATACTTGCCCCGAGCTCCTCGTAAACCCTCGCCGCATTCTCAATCGCGGCTTTTACCTCGCTGTTTATGCCCTTACCCAGCATTTCAGCGATGACACCTATTCTTAAACCCCTGATATTATCCCTTATATTTGCTGTATAGTCGGGAACGGGCCTGTCAGCAGAGGTGGAATCCCTGTGGTCATGCCCGCTTATAGCCTGCAGGGTAAGCGCAACATCCTCAACGCACCTGCCAAATGGCCCTATCTGGTCAAGGCTGCTGGCGTAGGCAATTAACCCAAACCTTGAAACCCGCCCGTAAGTGGGTTTCATACCGACAATGCCGCAGAAACTCGCGGGCAGTCTTATACTGCCCCCCGTGTCCGACCCGAGCGCAACAACCGCTTCCCCTGACGCTACCGCCGCCGCAGAACCCCCCGAGCTTCCCCCCGGGACCATGGCCGTGTTCCAGGGATTTCTGGACAGCCCGAATGCCCCGGTTTCCGTGGAACTGCCCATTGCGAACTCATCCAGGTTTGCCTTGCCGATTATGGGGATTAGGTTTTCATGAAGTTTTTTTACTATTGTCGCATCGTATGGGGGGGTAAAATTCCTTAAAATATTGCTGCCTGCCGTGGTTGTAATGTCTTTTGTGCACATATTGTCCTTTATTGCCAGGGGAATACCGGCAAGTGGCGGCAAATCAGCTTTTATTCCTATTCTTTTATCAACTTCTTCCGCTGTTTTATAGGCTATCTCCTTTGTAAGCAGGATAAGCCCGTTTATTTTCTCATCAACCAGCTCAATTCTATTATAGGCTTCATCAACCAGTTCCTTTGCCGAAATTTCCCTTTTCAGCAATGATTTTCTCAGCTCTGAAGAGGTTTTATAACAAAGCATTTTCATCCCCCCGTGCGCTAAAGTCCATTTTTGTCCTGTATTTATCCCTTATTATTTTCATATAGTCAAAGTCCAGCTTCTTATAATCATCCCTTGCCAGCTCCTCCCTTATAAACACCGCGTCAATAGGGCCGTCGTAAATCATTTTCCAGCCTTCTGTCTCTTTCAGGACATCATAGGTCTTCATTGTTTTTATATTGGTCTTTGCGGCGATTATTATGTCGGTATGATAATTTTTAAGCAGGCCGTCCCAGTAAATCCCAATCTCCGGGTAGTGTTTATTGGTTATAAGCCGGGATACAAGATGAAAAGTATCTTCAGGGTAAACTTCCTCAAACCTGCCGTCAATCGCTATATGGCAATTAGGATAAAGTTTCCAGGCAATGTAGCTGCCCCAGTGAAAAACGGATGCCAGGTTGCCCTTAATATTGTTTTGCCTGATAAACTCGACTGAGCAAACCGGGAATTTATTCACGGGCAATGTTATCAGTATTTTGTTAAATACCATTAACAATATTCCCGCCCCGAGTATAAAGGTATAAAGAACCGCGTCTTTTACGAGGTTAAAGTTTTTGGGTATTTTGTCCCCGAAAATGGCGTAAAAATCGTGGTATAAAAAAGCCGCGGCTGAAATTATAAAGAACGACTGGTGTTTTATATGGCTTAACGCAAGATATAGAGTCACTCCAAGCAGTATAAACTTTACTTTATCAATTTTATCGTAAGCCGGTCGGTTTTTTATAAAATAATAAGCAACCGTTATAACAGACACCGCGAGAATAATTTTAAAAGCATACCATTCATTCCAGCTGTTAAACAGGTTTGTTCTCATCCATTCGCTTATCATGTTGCTTCTGTCCATGGTTGTGGCGAAAAAAATAAATTGCAGGTACTTAAACCCGTACGGGTTAATTAACGTTACCAGCGCTGAGGATAAAAGCGCAATAAAATATTGCTTATAAGGCTTTTTATTTAAAAATTCCCCTACCCCGTATATAAAGAGCAGTCCCAGCCCGGCAACAAAACCTCCGTGCAGGTTTGCCCATATCAGCATTGTAACCGGGAATATCCATAAAAGACGGGTTTGCCCGAGCCTTACCCTTTCCAGGGCATAAATCCACGTTATAAAAAATGTAAAGGTAAATAACTGGCACCTCACGGTATGGCCTATGCCGAAAAATACCGCCAGCAAAATAAGAAAGTAAAACAGTATATTCCTGTGGGCGTTCGGCTCAGGGTTTTGAAGCTCAATTACCCTTGATATGAGAAGCATTACGGTAAACATAAGCGTGATTTTTAGGCCCATCAAGCCAATGTCACCAAATTTGTCCGCCAGGAAATAAAAAATTACCCCGGAGCCCCATTCATGGTCAAACCACTGTTTTGTAAGGGTATATGAGAATATATCATGCTCCAGCACTCCCCCGGTCTGGAAAAACATCTTTCCCACGGCAATTCTTGCCCAGAAATCATAATCTACGGCATTAAATTTTACCGCATATACCCAGCAAAGAATTAACAGGGCCGGATAGAAAAATATTTTTCTTAACAAACTGCTTCCTCTCCAACTTTTTACATATTTAATATAACCCAAACAAGGTAACAGTTCAGGCTATCTTAAATTTAAAATTTTCAAAAATCGCCCGCCCGGCCCTCCCTGAAGGTGGTTAAGGCGCGAAGCGCCTTAACAATTTTTACATAGATTTTTAAAAATTTTATCAAAATTCTATTGAAAAATTTGGGCGGCGCAGCCGCCCAATCCACTGAGGGAGGGTGGGTGGGATATTTTGATAAAATTTTTTGCGAATAATAGCCTGAACTGTTGCCAACAGCTGTAATTGTAACGAAATATTACAAGAATGCCGATTGAATGGCAATTATTACCCGCACAAAGTTTTTATATTAATGGAAGTAGATTAGGAATAGTTGTTTAGTTTAGAAAGTTCAGGAAGAAAAATAGTTTTGTTCGAATTTTAGTATTTTTTAAAGATTAATATTTAGTGGAAAGTAAGTAACTCAGGGAAGGAGAGCTGTTTATGACTACAATAACCGGAATTAGTAATTCTTATCCTCCGCATCTTTATCCAGGTTTTCAGGGACAAGTTCCTGTACAAATACCCCGGAATGTTTCAATTATGGAGACAACACCTGCTATAAAGGATGCTTCCAACGATGGAAAGTTCCATTTTTGGGAAGCAGGTAAAAACTTTTTAGGAGGTGTTTATGATTCTACATTGGGAATAATTGAAAACGCAATTAAAAATCCAAAAGAATTCTTCACAGGAGTTGCCCTTACAGTTGGAGCAGTGCTTGCAACGGCAGCCGTAACCGGTTTAACAGTGGCAACCGTGGGAACAGGCTTATTAATACTAGGCGGAGCGTGGGCATTATATACAACCGCCAAAGGTGTAATCAACGTTATCAGGCATAATGTAAACGGCGACGGAGACGCGGCGGAAAGAGCCGCCAAAGAGGCTGGTAAAGGCGTAGGCCAGCTGGCGATGACAGCCTTAGGCATGAGATATATGACAAAAGGCGCCGGAGGTAACGTAGCGGATGACGCTGCAAATGCCGCAAAAGATAGTGGCAATATGGCTAAAGTCGGCGCATGGTTTAAAGATACTTTCGGATTTAAAGGGGTCTGGAACAATACAAAAGAAGCTGCCATTAAGGCTGGCGATGATATAGGAACAGTAATGGTTTCAAGACATCCCGGCACAGCACAAAACATTTTAGATAATAATCAAAAAATAGCGCGGAGCTTAAAAATAGAACAGTCTAGAATACAAGCAACAAGAGATTTAAAAACTGCCCAGACGGATGTAAGCAAAGCGCAAGCAAAAGTTGCAAGTCTTACAGATGAGGTCAATGCTTTAATTGGTAATAGAGGAGTAAGCGCAAAAAGAGCTGAACTCAAAAATGCTATAACTGAACTCAGAAGTGCTATAACTGAACTCAGAAGTACTGAAGCTCGTCTTACTACAGCCGAAACAGCAGCAAGTAGCAGAGGAGTCCAGGTGCCGGGCCATAAGACTAATTATGACTTAGAACAGGCAAGATTAAGGCAGAGAGCTGCAAAAGAGGACGCCGCAGGTAATAACAGTAAAGCTAGTGACTTAACCGACCAGGCAAATAATTTGAAACCAGGCGACGCTCTCAGGAATGAAGCTGCAGCATTAAGAAAAAATTCTAACAACAATAAAGGATTCTTTAAGAGAAACTGGGATGCTGCAAAAGCAAATAGACTTGAGAGAAAAGCGAATCATCTTGATAGAACTCCAGGGGCTTTCCAAACACTTGCCTATGACCCTACAAAAACAGGATTGAGCAGACTGGAAAACCTTGCAATAGCAGCAACACCGGCAGTGGTATATGGCGGACT
>JANQGS010000283.1 GCA_028277195.1 Candidatus Gastranaerophilales bacterium | reverse complement strand
TTTCCCTACTCCTACTCAATGGTTTACGCCCTGAGCTCGTTTTTGGCTTCGGTGCTCTTTTGTCTTTACTATGTTGAAAAAACCGGGCCTGTTTTTTTAATATTATCCGCCCTGTTTATGGGTATTTCTATGGCGTGTAAAATAGATTTCATGCTTTTTTCGCCGGTTTTATTTGCGATTGCTTTTTATTTCAAACCCCTGGGTCTCAAAAACAAGCTGTTTTTTCTCTTATCATTTGCTCTTGTCCCTGTTTTATCGTGGGGAGCGCTTTTTTTACAGGGTTTGAGCGTAGGTGATTTTTTACACTACCTGCAATCAATGCGTGAATTCGTCGATTCAGAGGCGCTTAAATATTTTTACTCAAGCCACACAGGCTTATACC
Source organism: Candidatus Gastranaerophilales bacterium (assembly GCA_028277195.1). Classification (GTDB taxonomy): domain Bacteria; phylum Cyanobacteriota; class Vampirovibrionia; order Gastranaerophilales; family UBA9971; genus JANQGS01. Next base: position 1,546 of record JANQGS010000283.1, on the reverse strand, counting down.
CCACCCCGGTAATCCTTTACGGATTAAAAAAAATTTCGTTTGAATTTATTTATAATTTTTCGATAATTTTCGCGGTTTTTTATTCGTTTTTCTGGATTTTCCATAAAATACCTGATTCAAAGTCAAAAACCGTGCTTCAGGTTATATGTTTTATGGTTTTATATATTATTTTCCCAAAGAATTTTTTTAAGGATATAGGTGAGGTGATAAGTCTTGCCTGGCTGCCTGTTAGCACAACAATTATATTATTGCCCTGCTTTAAGGACAAAAAATTTGCCCTTGTCGCTTTAGCAGGGATACTTGCGGCTGTAAAATCCTATTTTTTCATAAACCTGAACGTATTCGGCACGTTTTTAATCCCGCTTTTAATACTGGTTAACCTGGTGTTTATTTTTGATAAAGTGCCGAAATTTTTCGGGTTTATACCTGAAAAGCCGTGGAAAAACACATGCTTCACCGTTATATTTTTACTGGGCCTTGTTTTCCTGCTCAGTAACGTTAATTATGCTGCCCAATGGCACAAATACCCTGTTGAAACAGGGAGGGGAAAAATTTATACGGCTAAAAAATGGGCGCTGCCGCTTAATAAACTTATAACTTATATAGATAATAAAATCCCCGGGGGAAAAACTTTTTTAGTAATGCCTGAGGGGTTAATGATTAATTTTTTGACCAAAAGGGAATCGCCCGGCTGGTTTCATGCTTTTACGCCTCATTTTGTCGAGAAATTTGAGGAAAAAATGATTTATGATATACAAAAAAACCGCCCTGATTATATTTTTATAACCAACCAGGAAACGGACGATTATTATTTCAAGTATTTTTGCAAGGATTACGCGAAAGGCTTATGCCGTTATATACGGGAGAATTATGATTACCTGGAGAGGGTGGAAACCGGCGAGGGGGATGATGATTTTTTATGGGCGGATGTTTACGTTGAAAAGCCTCCCGCCTGAAAATTTGCGTTTTTCTTTTCTTTAATAAACTGCAATGCTACTATTGAGGCGAAAATACACCCTGATGCCACAAGAAAAGCTATTGACCAGTTATGGGAATCGCCAAATACTGTAGTCACGGGATTTTGTGAGATGACCCAGCCGATAAACGTTGCTGATATGAGCTGCGGGCCTGCTATGAACATATTGAATATGCCCATGATTGAGCCTTCGCTGCCCTGCGGCATATAGTCGCACAAGATTGAGAACGGTATGGATAAAATAGTTGCCCAGGCAACCCCGGCGCATGCCATCATTATAATTGCCTGCATTGGCGTTGATAATGACGGCGCAAAAAGAAACGCCACTGACGCGAATAACAGACTAACCGTAAACACGGGCTTTTTGCCGAATTTTAAACACAAGTACCCCAGCGGGATTGACAGCAGCAGCGCCACAAAATTGAACGCTACCAGCGCAAGCTGTGCTGTGTTGGTAGCTTCGTGGTCTATTTTTTTCATCAACGCTATTTTTTCGAATTTTTCAATGTTATTGGCCGCCATAAGTGCCTGTATCCGGTCTCTTTTGCCGGATGATAACAACTCTTTATA
>JANQGS010000267.1 GCA_028277195.1 Candidatus Gastranaerophilales bacterium | reverse complement strand
AACCGGCAAAGCCGGATTTTCCTAAAAAACGCTCTCTGCTTACGCATTGTGCTTTCGAAAAAAATTTTTATTTCCGGATTTCTTTTTTAGAGCACAATAATTAAGCAGGTAAAAAAAATTTTTTATTTTTGAAAAACTTAATGAAATAATCAAAGTTTTAAATATTTTATCCGATATAATTATTAAATCTGAAGGAAAGGAAGATTAACAGCTTTAAAAAGTAGTCTGGAGGCGTTAAGATTGAGCCATAATAGAAGTAGTAAAGCATCTGTCGAGATTGAAAACGACCCGTTAGAGGCCATATTTGCCCTGAACATGGGCGACTTTATGACCGAACACCTTATTTCAAAAGACCTGCTTGATAAAATTGATACCTCGGTCAAGGATAAGATAAGCAGGCTAAAAGGCCAGCTTAAGGAACTGATTTCTATATATTCACTTGATAAAACACTTACACTGCTGGGCTTTGACAGTGAAAACGAGCATATTATATATAATGCCGTGGCAAAAACCGTTACCCAGATGCTGAATGTCAACACATGCGGGATTTACCTGACCCCGGAATATACCAGGAGCTCTGTGGATACCGGGAACCTGGCCCTCATGGGCAGTTCTTCCGCCGATGAGGAAAAAATACTTATTCCCCTGTCAGAACAGGAAAACCCCGTGGTTAAATCCTTTACGAGCTTTGAAATAATTAACGCAAACGGCATGCTGGTTGTCCCCCTTGTTAATAACTGGGGAAACGTCGGGGCTATCAGCGTTGGGAATAAAGAAGGGAAACAATTGCAGCAGGAGCTTATAGACCTTCTTGAAACAACGGCAAATCTTTTTGTAACCTCAATGAGGCTGCAAAAATTAATGGAACAGACCGGGGAAGCCATAGGTAATGAAAACGCAGACCTGGCCGAATTAAGGCGGCTCAGGGCCGAATTAACGGCCAGTATAGGGGATTTGGGCGATGAGCAGCAAAGATTTGTCGAAGTGCTGGCAAAGGCGGTTGATGTAAAGAGCAAATCGCGGGAGCACTCAAGAAAAGTAGCCGAGCTTGCCAAAAAAATATGTGAGCACCTTGAATTAAACGAAAAAACAACAGATTTAATCTATTATGCGGGACTGCTGCATAATATAGGCCAGATAAGCCTGCCCGAGGACGTATTCCTGAATAAGTCCAAACCCGGAAGGGAAACATGGGAAAAACTGCAAAACCATCCTAACATCGGGGTTAACCTGCTGATGAAAATCAATTTCCTCTCAGAGGTTATACCATATGTCCACTACCATAAGGAGAGATGGGACGGAAAAGGTGTTCCCGAAGGGCTTGCCGGCATTAGCATACCCCTGGGCGCAAGGATAATCGCGGTTGCGGACGCTTACCGGGCAATGAGCTCCGAGCGGCCCTACAGAAAGTCCTTATCGCAAAATGAAGTTTTAAATATTATGAGGGAAGAAGCCGGCATAAAATGGGACCCCGCAATCGTCAATGCACTGTATGAGATTAAGGCAGAGGGAAGTAATTAACCCCGGCAGCAACTACTACATAGTTAAGTTAATTTTGTCATTCTGAACTTGATTCAGAATCTCATGAGACCCCGGGTCAAGCCCGGGGTGACACCGATTTGGTTATCAATTCTGCCGCTATTTTCAGTATCCTGTTTTTTCCGGTCCCTGGTTTGTCTTTCCCGGTGGTGGTCTTTTTGTTCAAAGGACGCATCTATTTTTTTCATAAGGTCATATATATGTTCTTCCATCCTTACATAGGTTTTAGAGAGCTTTTCTCTTATATCCTTTTCTATGTCGCCAATAACAGCAGCTATTTTGTCTGTTATATTAATAAACCTTTCAATACCCCTGTTTATTGCGCCTGTTAATCCTGCTGCTTGCTTATTTTCAGTTTGTTGCGGATTAATATCAGGTTTTGTCGCATATTTTGAATTAAACATGTCGCCGGGGGGATTTTCCCTAACCGGTATGCCCCGGCTATCCTGTGCCGGGGTAAAGGTATCAGCCGGTGCAGGGGAATTAGTATGCCTGTTGGGAGGCTGTTTTTGGGTTTTAATATCCCTGCTGTCATTAACGGAGGCTGAAGTTTTTGAGGAATCTATAGGGTCTACTTCTGCCATTAAAATTTAATGACCTCTTTTTTACTGTAATATCCCGAGAAAAACATATAAAATTAATTATAATAATTGTATTTATTACATAGCATTCTGTCAATATTTATGCCAGAATGGGGCTTGTTTTCGCTTTTGCGATAAAATTTATAAAAGTACCGGGAATATTAATTTATGAAAATAGCATTAGCTCAAATAAACACTAAAGTAGGGGACCTGGACGGCAATACAAAAATAATAATCCAAAATATCAACGCGGCAAAAAAAATGAACGCCGATATTGTAATATTTCCCGAGCTTTCAATAACCGGCTATCCGCCAAGGGATTTGCTGGATTTCGAGTGTTTTATTGATGATAACCTTAAATACCTGCAAAAAATACGTGAACATGCCCGGGACATTTCGGTTATAGTGGGATACATTGACAAAAACCCCTCAAGTGAAGGCAGGAAATACTTTAACGCTGCTGCGTTAATTGAAAATACCCGCATAACAGCAAAATATTATAAAAGGTTGCTGCCTTTTTACGATATATTCGATGAAACCAGGTATTTTGAGCCCGGAAAAGACAATGTAATCATTAAAATAAAGGATAAAAAACTTGCCCTCACAATCTGTGAGGACCTCTGGAATGATAAGGATTACTGGAAAAGAGCACCCTACCACATTAACCCGGCAGAGGAAATCATAAAGCTGGATGTTGAGGGGATTATCAACATCTCAGCCTCCCCCTATGTTCTGAACAAGGAAAAAGAGAGATTTGCGGTAATGAAAAACATAGGTCTGCCGGTTATTTACGTAAACCAGGCGGGCGGGAACGACGACCTTATATTTGACGGGGCGAGCTTTGCAATGGATAAAAACGGGGAAATTACCGCCCTGTGCCACCAGTTCAGGGAGGATTTGGCGGCAGATGAAATAAGGCCATTGTCAAACATTGAGGAAGAGAGCGTATTTAATGCTTTGTGCCTTGGCTTAAGTGATTATTGCCGCAAAACAGGCTTTAAAAAGGTTGTAATAGGGCTATCAGGAGGGATTGATTCTGCTGTGACCGCTGCTATAGCGGCCCATGCCCTGGGTAAGGAAAACGTGCTCGGCATAACCATGCCCGGTATGTACTCAAGTGCGGGCAGTGTTAGCGATTCAGAAAAATTATCTCAGAACCTCGGCATTGGGTTTAAGGAAATCCCTATTAAAGAGATATTTGATTGCTATATAAAGGGTGATAAGTGTGTGGACCTTGCTGAGGAGAACCTCCAGGCAAGGATAAGGGCCAATATACTTATGATACATTCAAACAGGTACGGGAGTTTACTGCTTACTACCGGAAACAAGTCAGAGCTGGCGGTAGGTTACTGTACATTATACGGTGATATGTGCGGCGGGCTGGCGGTATTGTCTGATACGCCAAAGGTAATGGTTTACAGGCTGGCAAATTACATAAACAGAAACCGTGAAATTATTCCTCGGCAGGTAATAACAAAGCCGCCATCAGCAGAACTAAAGCCTGACCAGAAAGACCAGGATACATTACCTCCTTATGAACTGCTCGATGCGATTTTAAAGGAATTTATCGAGGAAAACAGGTCAATAAAGGAGATTTCCAAAAAATACCCCGGGGAAGTGGTCAGGGACATGGTAAAAAAGATAAACGCCTCCGAGTACAAGCGAAGACAGGCAGCGTTGGGCTTAAAAGTAACATCCAGGGCGTTTGGCACGGGGCGGAGATTCCCCGTTGTGCAGGGGTATGATTTTGAAAATTAAAGGCTGGTCCGGGGAGAACGCTTATGAAATTTGACATTATTACACTTTTTCCTGAAATAATCGAGAATTACTGCGATAAAAGCATTCCCGGCAGGGCACTCAGGCAGGGTATTATTGACGTTAACACAATAAACCCGCGCGATTTTACTCATGACACACATAAAAAAGTGGATGACGCGCCCTACGGCGGCGGTGCGGGCATGGTGCTTATGTGCCGGCCTTTTTATGATGCTTTTGAGTCAATAGAAAAAACCGAAAACTTTTCAGCTATATTGTTAACCCCGCAGGGAGAGCCTTTTAAGCAGTCAAAGGCCGTTGAATTAGCTAAAAATAATCAAATAATAATGCTATGCGGGCATTATGAGGGTTTTGACGAAAGGATAAGGGCTATTGATGGTATTATAGAGGTATCAATAGGGGATTTTGTCCTAACCGGGGGTGAGCTCCCTGCTCTTTGCATAATAGACGCGGTTACAAGGCTCATTCCGGGGGTACTGGGCAAGGACGAGTCAGCGCTTGAGGAAAGTTTTGCGGGAGGGTTACTGGAATACCCCCATTATACAAGACCATATGAGTTTCGGGGAATGCGTGTGCCGGATATATTGCTCTCCGGGAATCACAAAAAAAT
>JANQGS010000211.1 GCA_028277195.1 Candidatus Gastranaerophilales bacterium | reverse complement strand
ATTTTTACAGTCAATGCCTGGAGCAGTATAGGCGAAGCGGGAGTGATGAATTTTGGAAAATCCGGCTTTGCCGGTTTTCAAAAATTCAAACTCATTCATATATAAATTCCCGACTCGGCATGACAAAGAGTATAAATTAATTTACAATAACAATATGGTGAAAAATAACAGGGAATTCAGAATAAAATTCAGAGGAGTAAGGGGAAGCCACCCTGTATGCTCAAAAAAACACCTTGAATTCGGCGGCAATACCGCCTGCGTTGAGGTAATGGCCAACAACAGGCTCATAATCCTCGACGGGGGCACGGGAATTATTAACCTCGGGAGCGAACTGGTAAGGAACTACATATCAAGCGGCACTGACCATCAAACCAGAAAGCCCGTTGAGGCAGTCATCCTGTCCAGTCACCCCCACCTTGACCATATACAGGGTTTGCCGTTTTTTAAGCCGGCTTATATTAAAAGCAGCAATATCCATATATTTGGGTTAAGGGCAAAAAGCAGGGATTTTGGGCAGATTCTCTCGGAAACAATTTTTTCCAGTATATTTCCCCTGGAATTAAAGGAAATGTCTGCCAATATATCAATAAGTAACATTAACGAAACACAGGTAATACTGCTTTACCCGGACAGGCCGGAACCGGAATTGATAAGGTTAAGTAATGAAAAAGAACCGGATGTCCCGGAAGGCACGGTTGTAATAAGCTGTATGAAAAGCCATGCCCACCCTAAAGACGGGGTACTGGTCTATAAAATAAGCTGCAACGGCAGGTCGCTCGTGTATTCGACCGATAAGGAGGGCTATATTGGCGGTGACAGCAAGCTCACTAATTTTGCCAGAAACGCTGCCCTGTTGATACATGACGCCCAATTTACGCAGGAAGAGTACACTTCACCCGTTTCCCCAAAACAGGGATATGGCCACAGCACACCCGAAATGGCCATAGAGGCCGCAAAACTCGCTAACGCCGGACAACTGGTGCTTTTCCACCATGACCCGGGATATGATGATGATGCGCTGAAACAAATAGAAGAAAAAGCAAAAAAAGCCCTTAAGAGTGCGATTATGGCATATGAGGGCCTGGAAATAGACTTAATGAAGCTAAAACAATGAGTTGTTCTCTTCCAGTATCTTCTCTATAGCCACTTTGAAGTCCAGTCTTGAGGAATTTTCAGTACCCAGGCTTATTTCCAGCCCGTATTTTGCGCACAGTTTTTTATAAAACCCAAGCTGCGCCTTTGTGGGAGGCAGTTTTGCCATTTTGCGCTCCCGCGACTTTTTTCTTTGTTCTTTTGCGTATGCTTTTTGCTTTTCATATATGGGGCGCTGTTTCCGGGCGTATTCGCATTTTTTCCGGCACTCACTTATATATAAATCCGTATCTTTAAGAAAATCCTCGCTTTCGAGGTATTCCTCCAGCCAGGGAAACCTTGAGGACTTGATTCCCAGGTAATGTTTTTCGTCCTCCAGGAATATGGCGGCGATTTCAGGAGCCGGGCTGTTAAAATGCTTTTTTACGTAGCTGGCCAGGTAGTGGCAAAAGTCAGACTTCTGGGCTTTTGTCAGGTAATTAAACACCCTGCTTTTCACTGAATTCATCTCTTAACACCTTTACTATGCGCTCGGCAGCCTTTCCGTCCCCGTAAGGATTAACGGCTGAGGCCATCCTGGCGTATTTTTCGCTATCGTGCAGCAATTCCTGCACCGAGCCTGTTATTTTATCAATATTTGTGCCGACAAGTCCTACCGTGCCGGATTCTACAGCCTCAGGCCGCTCTGTTTCATCACGCAATAACAGAACAGGCTTGCCTAAAGACGGGGCTTCCTCCTGGATACCGCCTGAATCGGTCAGAATTATATGTGATTGCTTCATGAGCGCCGCAAAAGGGGCATAATCCATTGGCTCACAGAGTTTTACCCTATCAATACCGCTTAGCATGCTGTATACCGTACTCCTGACGTTAGGGTTAAGGTGAACCGGGTATATTACCTCAATACCAGGATTTTTTTCCACAAGTATTCTCACTGCCGTGCATATATTTTCCAGGGGTTTGCCCAGGTTTTCCCTTCTGTGGGAGGTAAGCAGTATTGTTTTAAGGTTTTTATCGGCATTTATATCGTATTTATAATTATTTACGGTATATAACAGCGCATCAACAACCGTATTCCCGGTAAGATAAACGTTTTTACGGTTTATGCCGGATTTTATAAGGTTTTCTAACGCACTTTGAGTTGGGACAAAATGAAAAGAGGAGATTGAATCTGCTATTATCCTGTTTATTTCCTCAGGAAAGGGGTAATATTTATTAAAAGTCCTCAGCCCCGCTTCCACGTGAGCTGTCGGGATTTTTGCGTAAAAAGCGGAAAGGCTTGCACACATGGTTGTTGTGGTATCTCCATGGACTAAAATCACATCAGGAGAGCTTTTTTCAATAACTTCCCGCATTTTTAACAGCACTGAGGAGGTTAAAGTCCATAAATCCTGGTCAGGTTTCATAACGTCCAGGTCATAATCCGGCTTTATGCCAAACAAATCAAGCACCTGGTCCAGCATTTCCCTGTGCTGGGAAGTTATACACACCTGGCTATTGAAAATACCCGGGTATTTATTCAACTCCAGGATAACCGGGGCCATTTTTATGGCTTCCGGGCGTGTGCCAAATACTGTAAGGACCTTAATTCCTGCCAAAATTTTATTTCTCTTTTTGTTAAATTTTAACCGGCAATTTAAGTTTACTATACTTGCTCTAAATGCTAAATAAATTTTTCAAAATTCAAACTCATTTTAGTATACTATTGTTAACAGAAAAAATTATGCAAATGAAAAATCAGTTATATACAAAATCAATAATATCCGGGGAAATTCTCGACCGGTTGGCACAAAAGCATGAAATACCTGATTTCATTAAGGATGACCCGGTTCAATTCCCTCACAGATATAGCCTGAAACAGCATATAGAAATATCAGCGTTCATTTCATCCGCATTTGCCTACGGAAACAGGAAAAAAATCATTGAAAACCTCGAATGCATTCATAAAACCATTAATGCAGCCCCTTATGAATTTGTTATAAACTTTGATATTGACAGGGATGTGGAGTTGTTCAGGGGCTTCTGCTACAGGTTTAACAGGGAAGAAGACATATTATTCCTGTTCCATTCCCTGAAACAGATACTAAAGCAATATGATTCACTTGAAAACGCCTTTTTGGCGGGCTATTCAGATAACGATAAAAATATTAAGAATGCCCTGGTTAATTTTGTGGCCCTTTTCGGGGACAGCAGGCTGGTCCCGAGCCCGCAAAAAGGCAGCGCTTGCAAACGCTTGAACCTTTTTTTAAAATGGATGGTAAGGGAAGGGCCTGTTGACCTGGGGGTATGGAAAACCATACCTAAAAGCAAGTTAATTATACCTTTTGATGTTCATGTTTCCAGGATTTCAAGGCTATGGGGGCTTACAGCGAGAAAATCCAACGATTGGCCGGCAGCAGAGGAAATAACCGATAACTTAAAGAAGTTTGACCCGGATGACCCGGTAAAATACGATTTCGCAATATTCGGAGAAGGCGTGGAAGGCAATGTTTAGCCTCTTTATTGCTCAATAACCTTACCGTTAAAAACATCCAGGACCATTTTGCACTGGTCAGACACATTTATCGGCGCAATTGGCCTGTTTAAATCCTCGAGCTCTTTTTTTACCTCGTCTTCTATAACTTCACGCCCTTCCGTATCAATTGCTATCTGGCTTGTGGGTTTAGGCTTCGGCGGTTCTATCTGTGGTGTCGCGGGCCCTGGCTCGGGAGGTTTTTGTTCCGGGATTTTATCATCGGGCAAGGGAGTCCTGATAATAATCCCCGGCAAATCGTTAAAAACGGCCCTGGCAGCCTCTTCAAGGGGCTTTATTTTTTCTATCCTCGCTTTTTCAATCCACTTTTCATTTGCGCAGGTAATTACTATTTTTGCCGGGCTTATTTCAACGGGTTTAAAAATTTTAAAAAATGCCCTTGTCGGGTCGTCTCGAAAGGAGGTGAGCATTTTGTCCCAGAGCTCATCAGGATTTCCGGCCTCAAAATCATCAACTTTTGCCTGTTTTAAACTTTCTGTTGGGACCGGGACAGGTTCAGGTTTTGATTGTTTGATTTCCGGGATTTTTACAGGTATAATCCCTCCTTCCAGAGCCTCAATTCGCTGCTCTAAATCCCTTATTATATACATATCCTGCCTGTGGCATATGCTCAAAAGGGAAATTTCCAGCCATAACTGCTGCTGGTGAGTAGTTTTTATGTTTTTCTCATATTCGCTCAGTTTTTCAATTATTTGAACCAACTCATCGGTCTCAAATCTTTCTGATTGCGCTTTTACACCATCTATAATACTCTCAGACAGGTCAATTACAGGTTTTATTCTTTCTATATCATTTGCTGTTTTTATTATAAGCATATTTCTAAAATAGTTAACCAGCTCCCTGATTACGTTTACGGGCTCACAGCTTTCTACGGCTTTTTGGGCCGTATGTACCAGGTTTATTGTGTTGCGTTCGGCTATGTTTTGGGCGAGTTCATGCAGGGTTTCTTCCGATAAACTGCCAAACAGCATTAAAATATCGGGTTCCGTAATTTCATCCCCCTGGCTTGACAGCACGCTTGCCTGGTCTAGAAGGCTAAGAGCATCGCGCATTCCGCCGTAAGCCTTTTTAGCTATTAATAACAGCGCTTTATCATTGATTTGTATACTTTCTTTTTCCGCAATTTCCCTTAACCTGTTTATTATCAGCGCCTGTGTGACCCGCTTAAAGTCAAAACGCTGGCACCGGCTTATAATTGTGTTTAAAACCTTGTGCGATTCGGTTGTGGCAAGGATGAATACGAGGTTTTTGGGCGGCTCTTCAAGGGTTTTCAGCAGGGTATTGAACGCTTCAGCGGTTAACATATGCACTTCGTCAATGATATAGATTTTATACTTGCCGGAAACCGGTACAAAGTGCACTTTTTCCAGCAGGTTCCTGGCGTCTTCCACCTTTCTGTTGCTGGCCGCGTCAATCTCTATAACATCAACCGAGCTGGAAGCAGTTATATCAATACAGGCCGGGCATTTTCCGCAGGGGGTAACTGTCGGGCCCGACTCGCAATTAAGCGATTTGGCCAGAATTCTTGCGCTGGAGGTTTTACCCGTGCCCCTTGGCCCGGTAAACAGGTAGGCATGGCTTATACGTCCGGTGGTTACAGCGTTGGACAGGGTTTTAACAACCGATTCCTGCCCTATTAAATCACCAAACGCTTGCGGGCGGTATTTTCTGTAGAGGGGTATATAGGTGCTCATAATTTAATATGTTATCATCAAGATAATATGAAAACAAAGCCCGAAAAATTAAACACCGGCGACACAATCGGCATAATATCCCCGGCCGGGGCGGTAAAAGAACCCGGGCAGCTTAATAACGCGGTAAAATACCTTGAGGCATGGGGCTTTAAGGTTAAAACAGCCCCCCATGCGCTGGATAAAAAGGATTACCTTGCCGGAAATGACACTGACAGGCTGGATGACCTCGTCAACCTCTTCCATGACCCGGAAGTTAAGGCCATCCTCTGCTCAAGGGGCGGGTACGGCACTATGCGCCTACTCGGGAAGATACCTGGATTACCCCCTAAAATCCTTGTGGGGTACAGCGACATAACCGCTTTATTAAATAACCTTGATTTTGTAACATTTCACGGGCCCCTTGTTGTGCCTGATTTCGGGGAAAACAGCGTAGACCCTTACACCGGGGAAATTTTCCTGAAAATCCTTACAGGCAATATAGAATTGCCTTACAGCTACCCTAATCCTTGCGGGTATCACTGCATAAAACCCGGCAGGGCAACGGGTGCTCTTGTCGGGGGCAATTTATCAATAATTTGCGCTCTTTTGGGCACGCCATACGCGCCTGGTTTTTCTGGCAAAATACTCCTGCTGGAAGATATTGGCGAGCCGCTTTATAAAATAGACAGGATGCTGGCCCAATTAAGGCTTGCGGGGGTGTTTGACAGGTTGGCGGGGGTGCTTTTTGCCGGGTTCACCGGGGTTAATGCCCTGGAATTAGTTGCCGAATACTGTAAAGACCTGAATATTCCCGCAGGATACGGATTCCCGGCTGGGCATGGCGATATGAAGGCCACATTGCCTTTAGGGGTGAGGTATTTGTTTGATTCCGGGGATTTTAACCTGCAGGTTGATGAAGCCTACTATTTCTAATTCTTTTCAAACACCTCTACCCATACCTTTAAACCGCTGCCCTCCTCCCGGTTTTCAGGCGGATAATAAACTATTTCGTTAACCGGCTTTATATGCTCATCCAGGGGAATCCTTATTTTCCCGTTTTCGGGCAACTCTTTATCCAGGATAATTCTTTTTGAATTAATCATAAATTCAAATTTTTCCACCCCTTCAAAATTCTCGATTAAAAGGTCCGCTTTCCGCCCCGGTGAAACAAATTCCTGCTTTACGGGCTTTGTGGCGTATTCGGCTGCCAGGTAAACGGGCCAGGTGCCGATTGCCGTATTGTCATAATAATGTTGAAGAATTTTATCAAACGTATAGCCGTTTTTTGCCATAAAACTCGCCCCATGCTGGCTCATGCCCACGCCATGGCCAAACCCGCCCCCAAATGCCTCAAGTCGGGCAAGGCAGCCTTCTTTGCCGACGTGGTTTTTAAAAACAAGGTTTGCGCTGGGCAGCGCTTTGTTTTTGTTCTTAAAAATCCTTCTTATAAATAATTCCTTTTTGATTACCCATTCGCCTTTTGAGGTCTTGACCGAGATTGCGATGGCTTTTCCGGATACGCCCCTTGATAAAACATTGACCCTTTTTATTTTACCTATATCCATGCCTCCTTTTGGCCTCGGCTCAATTAATTCACACCAGGTGTAGCGGTTGAGCGAGTCATTAAGAACCTTTCTGAGTTCCTCACCCGTCCATTGCCTTTTCCACCTGTAATAGCGGGAATTTATATCAAATGATTCGGGGCTGGTTGTGTAAAATTTTTCCGCGGCCTTTTCGTTATCCAGTCCTGGAGTGCCTTTTATGTCCGGTTTTCCCTTAAGGTAAGGCAGGGGTTTTGCGGGGAATGCCCCGCCGCCCGGCTCGGCAAAAGCGTTTTCGTAATTTTCCGTGTATCCCCCGGCTGCCGAGCTGTAGAGGGCTATTATTACCTCGCCGTCATACAGGGTCACGAGTCCTTTTGTTGCCTCAATTGCCGAGTCGGATTCGGGTTTTTCCGTGTTATAGCCAAAATAAACCTGGGATTTTACAGAATCGCACACGTCAAAATAAGGGTATATCTTAACCCTGGGCCTTATGGCATAATTCCTTGCGGCAACTGCCTGCGCTTTCAGGGCTTCCATCCCGAAATATGGGGGCAGTTCGTTCGGCACAACACCCTTTAGATAATCCTCAAGCGGCAGCACGTTTACCAGGAATAATTTCCCTTTTTTACCGGGCACCCTTATTATTTCAAAACTGCCCCTGTAAGCGGCCTGTTTGCCTTTTCTTTCCAGCCCCGTAACTTTAATCGGGTTTTCATCCATAGGTTCAACGCTTATAGGGCCAAAAAAGCGGGTTTTTAACTCTTTTTGGTTTTTAATTATTTTAAGTGAGGTATCTTTTATTTCAAATTTTACAATGTCACCCGGCTTTGTTTCAGTGATTTTTGAGTTAAAAAATTTATCGTACAGCTTTAATTTTCCGGCGGAAGCCAGGATTATTTCGCTATATTCCAGTTTGCTAAAGTCATTTGAGCTGATACCTACCCTGATTAGCCCTTCGGTTCTGGTAGAGGCGTATTGTTCCGAGCTTTTGGCGACACCGGGAAAAAGGAGGAAAAATATTAAGACGGATAAAATAATTTTCATAAGAAGATTATAATTTATCCGGGAAAAAGATGGTATTATTGTTTTATTATGAAAGAGCTTGAAAAAATAATGGAAAAATTAAAAGAACTCAAGCCGGAACTCGAAAAGGAATATTTTGTCGAGGAGCTGGGGGTTTTTGGTTCATATGCAAGAAATGAACAGACTGAAAATAGTGATATAGATATACTTGTCAGTTTTGACCAGGAAGCGACTGTGGGTTTGTTAAAATTTTGCGGTTTACAAATATTTTTAAGTAAAATATTTAATAAGAAAATTGACCTCGTATCAAAAAGAGGTATTCACCCGGCCCTTGAAAACGCTATTCTCAGTGAGGTTATATACGTATGAAGAGGCATTATACTCTTTTTCTTAAAGACGTACTCGAATATGCTGATAAAGCTCGTCTTTTTACCAGTGGCATAACTTTTGATGAATTTGTTGATGATGAAAAAACCTATATGGCAACAGTAAGGGCTCTGGAAATAATTGGAGAGGCAATAAGACATATACCTGAGACAATAAGAAATAAATATCCGGAAATTCCCTGGCATCAGATAATTGGCTTTAGAAACACAGTTATACATGAATATTTCGGTATTGATAAAAAATTAGTCTGGGATACATTAAAAGATGACTTAACCTTTGTAAAAGAACAAATTTCAGGAATATTAGAGGATATAAAGAAGGATAATTGATGAAATACTGCATAGTTCTGACCCTTACGTCAAACCCTGACGAGGCAAAAAAAATCGCCCGCTCCCTCGTTAAAAACAAACTCGCGGCCTGCGTTAACATAATCCCGAATATGACGTCGGTTTATGAATGGAAAAACGAGGTTTGCGAAGACGGGGAGTACCTGGTGCTTATTAAAACCGGGAAAGAGCTGTTTGATGGGGTAAAATCCTCGATTCTCCAAAACCATTCCTATGAATTGCCCGCCATACTTATGCTGCCGGTCGAAGCCGGGCTCGAGGGTTATCTTAAATGGGTGGACGAAAATACCGGATGCTAATATTAACCTAATAATTAAGGAGATGAACATTGACGAATGTGGTAATAGTCGGGGGACAGTGGGGAGACGAGGGTAAAGCAAAAATCATTGACCTGTTATCCGAGAAAACCGACATTGTAATAAGATACCAGGGGGGCTGCAATGCGGGACATACCGTTGTTGTTGATAACCGGACATATAAATTCCACCTTGTACCCTCAGGCATACTGTACCCTGGCAAAACCTGCATCATAGGCAACGGCACTGTTATTAATCCCCAGGTCCTCACCGGGGAAATAGAAAACCTGGAACAAAAGGGCATTGACACCTCAAACCTTATTGTAAGCCCATCGGCCCATTTAACACTGCCCTATCACATTGCGCTGGACGAATTAAACGAGCAATCACTGGGAAACAGCAAAATAGGCACAACAAAACGGGGCATAGGCCCGACTTATGCCGATAAAATCAACAGAACCGGCATACGTATTGAGGACATGTATGATGAAGAGGTTTTAAACAAAAAGCTGGACATGATTTTGCCGCAAAAAAACGCCATGTTTGAGTATTTTAAGAGGCCTTGTTTTACAAAAGAGGAAATAATCAATTTTTGCCTTAAATATAGGGATTATTTAAGCCCATATATAAAAGACCCGGCTGGGATACTAAGAAAAGCGCTTCTCGAAAAGCAGAAAATACTGTTTGAAGGAGCTCAGGGCACAATGCTTGACGTTGACCACGGCACTTATCCCTACGTCACAAGCTCAAATCCGGTTGCAGCAAGCGCATCAATCGGAAGCGGCATAGGTTTTACATATATAGACAGGGTTATCGGGGTATTCAAGGCCTATGTTACCCGTGTGGGGGAAGGCCCGTTTTTGACCGAGCTTAAAAGCGAGGAGGGCGAAACCCTCCAGCAGGTTGGCAGGGAATTCGGAACTACAACGGGCAGGAAAAGGAGATGCGGCTGGTTTGATGCGGTTATTGCGAGGTACAGCGCAATGGTTAACGGATTAACAGGCATTGCGCTCACTAAAATTGATGTTTTTGACGGCTTTGACGAGATAAAAATATGCACAGCCTATAAAGACAGGAGAAACGGACAGTTATACGAGCATTATCCTGCTAATTTAAATTTACATGAGTATTTTGAACCGGTATATGAGGCACTGCCTGGCTGGAAGCAGGATATATCAGGCTGCCGTGTGTTTTCAGAATTACCTGCCGCCGCCCGCAATTTTATATCAAGGCTTGAGCAGGTCACAGGGGTTAATATTGAAATTGTGAGTGTAGGACCGGGAAGAGAACAGACAATTATTTGTCCTTGACTTAGTATTTTAGTATTGGTATTTTATTCTTACACATAAAATCATATATTAAATTAACTTCAAATGCGCCATTAGCTCAGCCGGTAGAGCACTCCCCTTTTAAGGGATAGGTCCTGCGTTCGAATCGCAGATGGCGCATTTTTTATGCGACTTTGAAGGGCTTAGTATAAGTAACAGCTCACCATATGCCCATCCTTATAAACCAGCTCCGGCGCGTCCTTATCACAAACCTCCATCCTGTAACTACACCTGGGATGGAATGTACAGCCCGGAATGCTCTCTGTAATAGACGGGGGCTGGCCTTTTATAACCTTTAATTCCTCTTTACCAGGTGCCGGTAAGGATTCAAATAACCCTTTTGTATACGGATGCAAGGGATTATTGAATAATTCCCGAGTATCAGCATACTCTATAATCCTGCCGGCGTACATTACGGCCACGTAATCGCAGAATTCCGCCACAACACCAAGGTCATGCGTGATAAATACAAGTGAAGTATGCCTTTGTTTTTGCAATTCCTTTATCAAGTCAAGTATCTGGGCCTGTACGGTTACATCCAGGGCAGTTGTGGGCTCGTCTGCAATTATTATTTCGGGGTTGCAGCATAATGCCATGGCAATAAGCACCCTCTGGCTCATTCCCCCGGAAAATTGATGGGGATATTCATCAATCCTGCGCTCAACCTCCGGTATTTTAACGTCATGCAGTGCTTTTATTGCTATTTCCCGGGCCTGTTTTGCGCTTACCCCACGGTGGAATTTTATTGTTTCCATTAACTGGTCACCTATTGTGTAAAGAGGATTTAAAGAAGTTAGAGGGTCCTGGGGAATGAGGGCAATTTTACTGCCGCGGACTTGCTGCATTTCTTTTATGGATAGATTTAGCAGGTTTTTATCGTTAAAAATTATTTCACCGGATTCTATAACAGCGTTTGAAGCTAACAGCCTAAGTATAGACATTGCGGTTACGGACTTTCCGCAGCCGGATTCTCCTACTATGCCTAAAACTTTTCCTTTTTCAAGCGACAGGTTTACATTATGAACTGCCCTGAAAAGTTCATCCTCAATTTTAAAACTTATGTTTAAATTTTTTATTTCCAGGATTTTGGTCATACTATATTTTAGCAGACCCGGTGAGTTTTATTAAAAGATGCGGATATTATAGCAATAAAAAGCCAGAATATTATGTGTACTTGCGGCCTGAAAAATATCGTATCAAAAAGCCCGTGAGCCATGAGGCCGATTATGCCTGTTATGCAGGCTGAAATTATTATTTTTTGCTCAATATCAGTTTTCAATAAAATAATCCCTGCCCCTTTAGTCAATACATTGAAAATAAGCCGTAAAAATGCCGCAAGCGCAAAAACACCGCTGCCGACCGCAATATCAAGGGGCACACTGTACGTCCCCAGGGCGTCAAAACCGGTTTTCATATACATGCCATACATTAGCCTGAATGTTTCATTGCCCGGGCCTATGCCGATTAGCCAGTTATCCAGGAACATTTTCAGTGACGAGAGATAAACATTAAGCCTGAAAGCATTGCTGGAGTCCTCCCTGAAAGCAATTATAGAGGCTATTCTATGCTGCAGGGCAGGGCTGAGAATTATTATGGCAATTGCACCGGCTGCACCGGCCAGTAAAATAAACAGCCACAGCTTTTTCAGCCATGGCTTTTCGCTAAAGTCATGCCATATTATATGGCCTGAAATGAGCATTATTACTGTTATTACGGCAAATAAAGCTATATATGCCCCTCTTGAGCCTGTGAACACTATGGCTGTTGCGATTGCCAGAGTTGCGACTAACGCCAGGGCAGACAGCCTGGTTTTTCCCTTCAGGGCAAGGAAAAAAAATAATCCCGCTGCGGCTGGAATACAGGCAACAAGATAACCTGCCAGCAAATTAGGGTTATATGGCTGAAGTGTGCCGTAAACCCGGGTCATTAACTGCTCGGGATTTAAGCCTGAGCGGTCCTGCCAGGTTGCCAGGGCCTCCACCCCGGTAAAATTCTGGTAAATAGCAAAAATTGACTCGCCAAAAGCGCCAAGCGCAATTATTGCGAGCACAAAATACGTTCGCTTGCGGCTGTGCCCCAGTACGTTAAAAAATGTCAAATACACACAAAAATAGGTTAAAATTTTTAAATACCCCTTTAATGAAGGCATAAACAGGGGTGAAAAAATAACGCTCAGCCCGGTAATGGTTATGTAAAAGAATATTGGCCCGTCAAATTCATTAAAAGTAAGTTTTTTGCCCTCGGCAAAGGAAATTTTTGCCATGAGCATTAAAAAACACACGCCTGCCAGGAGGCCTATTATTTTTGTGGGGGCAAACGTAATTGCCGTTAACAGCACAGCAATAAAAAACAGTATTATATAATCTGCTTTTTTTATAAAAAAACTGTCATTTAGTAGCTTAAAGAGCATTTACTAATAATAGCAGGAAAATATTGAAAAAATTATGAATTCCCTGTCTATTAGAGCTATGCAAGAAGTTTCCTGACTTTATTTTGCTCAGGCGGACCTATTTGTTCGAGTAAAATCTCTATAACAGAAGGCATCTGGCAAACAAATGAGTAATTTCCGCTGGCAACCGAGCACTCTTCGCAGTTACAACCTGTTAAGTAGCACCTCATTGCCTGGTCTGTCCAGTTTTTAGTTATGGAATTGGATATTTCGTTGCGGTCTTTGGCGTTAAGATATTGAACCTTACTCTCTTTCTTGTCTTTAATCTTCATTTTAAATCCCGTTAATAATGCAAAAAGATAATAATACTGATTGCATCAGATGTAATCATTTATTTGCAGTATTCTCTGTCTTAAAAATATTCTTGATTATTTTCTTTATTTCTGGTTTATTTTATAATTACAGGTCAAGATTCAAGGAAACTAAAGAGGTTTGAATAAGTGAACGAAGAAAAAAGAGAGGAAACAACCTCATCAGCCAGGACTTCTGAATGGAAAGAAAGAGTACTCCAGATAAGAAGGGTTACCAAAGTAGTAAAAGGCGGTAAAAAACTCAGCTTTAGGGCTGTAGTAGTGGTAGGCAACAGCTCCGGAATGGTCGGAATGGGCATAGGCAAATCCAGCGAGGTTATCGGCGCAATACAAAAAGCGATAATTGACGGCAGGAAAAACCTTATAAAAGTCCCTATATTTAAAACAACCATTCCTCACCCAATCACAGCAAAGGCAGGAGCCGGAAAAGTTCTTTTAAGACCCGCTGCTGAAGGTACAGGAGTTATAGCAGGAGGTTCAGCCAGGGCAGTTCTGGAATTAGCCGGTATCGGCGATATCCTCTGCAAGTCACTGGGCTCGGACTCCCCGCTAAACGTTGCAAGAGCAACCATCACAGCACTTTCGGAATTAAGGTATTTTAATGACGTTGCAAAAGCAAGAGGGCTTACCCTTACGGAAATGTTAAATTAACAGGTGAATAATATGGCAAATAAAGAAATAAAGATTGATGATTTACGCCCGGCAGACGGTGCTGTCAGAAAGACCAGGCGGGTTGGCCGCGGAATGAGTTCAGGCTGGGGAAAAACCTCAACAAGAGGTCACAGGGGCGAAGGCCAGCGCTCCGGCAACAGCAGGAAACCAGGCTTTGAAGGCGGACAAATGCCGGCTTACAGGAAACTCCCTAAGTTAAAAGGGTTCAAACAGATTAATCCCATTATCTATGCTGAGCTCAATGTCTCTGACATAGAAAAAATGGATGAGGATACTATTGATATAGGAATGTTAAAGGAAAAAGGCCTGTTTTCGCAGAAGTATCAGGAGTTAAGAGTTCTTGGCAACGGTGAAATCAAGAGAAAAGTGACCGTAAAAGCAAGGCATTTTACCAAATCAGCCAGGGAAAAAATCGGGGCAGCCGGCGGAATGGCAGAGCTGGTATAAAGGAATTTATCGGCAATTCAGTTAACTTTGTTAAATTTCCTGATAAGTGAAATAATTTTATTATGGAAAGAAATTTTGAGCTGATAAAAAAATTTTTTGAGAAATTAAAATGTGCCCGGTGTGACAATTTTTTTAGCGGGGATGCAATACAGCCCGTCAGAATGGAAGAAAATAACGTTGTGGTAAGGATATCCTGCTTACACTGCGGGAAAAACCTCGGGCTGGCAATTCTGGGAGTTGATAAAAACGAATATAAAAACAGCCTTAAATTCAGCTCAGAAGATGATGAATTCCTCCGGGCAAAGGACATGCCCTCTGACCCGATTACTTACGAGGACGTGATTGAGGCGCATAAGTTTTTCAGCGGGCTCGGTGCGGACTGGATGAAGTACCTGCCCGGGGAGGAAAGGGAATAGCCTATTTGGGCAACCGGATAATAAAACAGCTTCCCTCGCCGGGATTGCTCTCTACGCTGACCTGCCCGCCATGCGTCTGCGCGATATGCTTTACTATCGCAAGCCCCAGCCCTGTTCCCCCCAGCTTCCTGCTCCTTGCCTTATCCACACGATAGAACCGCTCAAATATCCGGGATAAATGCTCTGGAAAAATCCCGCAACCCCTGTCACGTACCTTAATTACAATTTCATCCGGGCCCCCTTCCCCTTCAACATCCACAGCACTGCCTTCATCACTGTAATTTATGGCATTGTCTATTAAATTTATTATCGCCTGCTCCATAAGGGAAGAGCTGGCCCTTATTTCTGTATCATCAGGACAGGTAATATTAATAGCGATATTTTTCGCCCTTGCTTTTATTTCGCTTGCCTGTACAGCGGATTTTAGTATATTTTTCAGCAAAGTCCTCTCGAGTATAATGCTGGTCCTGTCTGACCCCTGCTCCAGCCTTGAAATACTCAATAAATCCTCAATAATGGCGTTTAAGCGGTTGGCATGTTTTTTTATAATTTTCAGGAAAGACTTTATTTCTTTCGTGTCGTCCATCCCCCCGTCGAGAAGGGTCTCCACAAACCCCTTTATCGAGGTAATGGGCGTTCTTAGCTCATGGGAAACATTTGCCACAAAATCACGCCTTATGTTTTCCAGCTTTTTAATGCGGGTCATGTCATTTAAAACTATTAAAGTGCCTATCCTGTCGTTTTCTTCGGTGTAAATGGGCGTGCTGTATATTTGTATAAACTGTTCCCGGTTATTTTGCAGCACAATAGTATCCTCTAACGTTTTATTGTTTATTAATGCCTCCTCAATAAAATGGTGAAAATCCGGGTTTTGGACAAGCTCTTTTATTTCCCGGCCATAAAACTCCCTGCGCCTAATATTGAACATTTCAGCAGCGCTTTTATTCAGCTTGATTACCCTGGCATCGTTATCAACGGCTATAATGCCCTCTTTCATGCTCGAGAGCACAACTTTATGCTCCTTATTCTGGCGTGTTATTTCCTTTATCCGCTCATCAAGCTGGTTTGCCATTATATTCATTGTCCCGGCCAGGTTTTCAATTTCTTTTGTCCTGAAAGCGGGCAGCCTGACCTTAAAATCCCCTTCAGCAAAACGCTTTGCGTTGTTTTCAAGCTGCTCCAGGGGAGAACTTATTCCCCTGGAAACCTTATAGCTCATTAAAGCGGCAATAGACGCTATAAATAACCCCGCCAGGATAATTTTTAAATACACGTCCCTTAATGAATTTTCCAGTAAAACAAGTGACATGGCCGTTCTGATAACCCCGGCTATTTTCCCGTCAATTACCACGGGTACGGCAACGTAAACCATTTCCTCCCGCAACGTGTTGCTGAACCTGTTTGAACTGCCTACGCTGCCCTGCAATGCCCGTATAACTTCCGGGCGGTCACTGTGGTTATTCATCAGGGCAATATCTTCCCCGGAATCACCTATGACTACCCCGGAAGGCAATATTACCGTTATTCTCGTCAGGATATTGCCGGTATTTTTTTTGCATATGGCATCAATTTTTCCGGTAAGTCCGGGCGAAAAATAAGGCAATACCTGGTTTTTCACCAGATAAGCCCTTGTTTTCAGGTTCCGGATGGTTTGCTCCTGGTAAAAACGCTTAAACGAATCCGTTGCATACCAGGTAATAAAAAGCAGGGATATAAGAATAATTACTAAATATGACGAAAATAACTGCCATATCAGCCTTCTTCTGTGCATTTACCCTTCCTCTCCCGCCTGCTCTGCCTGCTCCTTCATCTTTTCATACAAATCCTGAATCATCTCCTTTATTTCCCGTTCGCTTATTTCAGGTTCTTTGTCAGGATAGAGGTTATATAGCCTGTAATAAGTGTTTATCATATCATAAGCCCGCCCGTAGTCCTCCAGTTTGTCCATGGCCCTTGCATAGTGCAGGTAAGCAGGCTTATATGTCGGGAAGTAGTTTATTATTTCCTTATAATAAGGTATTGTAGCGCCGTACTCCTTTTTTTTATAGAGCAGCAGGGCCTCTTCAATTTTTTCCCCGGCAGTGTAATGTTTTGCCATGATTCTTTTTTCGACAGGCTCTATTTCTTCATTGTGATAATAGGTTTTTTCGAGTTCTTTTAGCATAAAAAGCGCTTCATAATAGTTATTGTCATAGGTTAAGTGCTTTAAGACCTTGAATTTCTCGTAATTGGACAGCTTCATCTCCAACAGCCTGAGGAGTTTGCCGTGGCATTCCTCATAGTTACCCAGGAGGAATTCGGCCCTTAATTCATTTAAAAGGTCATAAAACTCAAAGGACTCGGTAATTGAGAGGTTAATCAGTTTCTCTCTTACCTCTTCGGGTATTTTTTGCTCATTTATCATCCGGAATTTGAGCAGGGCTATTTGGTTTTTTTCATTTGTTTCGGCTTTTATTATAAAAATCGCGTCAGATGTAAAGTTTTTTGAAGTTATATAACCCCCTTTCCACTTAAGGTAGTAGAGTTCTGCGAGCCCGGCAATTGCCCCGGGGTTCCCGGGATTTTTTTCAAGGAGTGCCGCATAGATATCGCGCGCCTGGGTAAACTGGTCGAGCATGAGGTAATAGTCCGCTTTCATTAAATGGCGCAGGTCCTCGCCAACCTCTTCATATACGTCTTTCGGGGCGTTTTTTTCCGAGCGGTTTTCCCTGTATGAAACCCTTATAAGCGCGTCAAGCCGCTCCTGGGCCTCCGTCATGTCAGGCTTAAGTTTCAGGGCAGTGAGGTATTGCTGCTGGGCTTCTTTTATTTTGCCTTTTTGCTCAAGTATAGCGCCTAAAATATAGTGTGTCCTGAAAAACGAGTCCCGTCCCGCTTCAACTGATTTGCGGATGTATTTTTGCGCTTTGTCAGGCTCGTTTATTTTCCGGTAATACCGACCTATTTTATAGTACGCGTCAGCATTGCCATGGCTTAATTCCCGGGCTTTAAGGATTTCGTCCTTTGACCTGCTTTTTTGCATATTTATATGGTATGCTTCAGCCAGCGCTATGTGGGGCATGGGATTTGCCGGGTCATACTGGGCTGCCATGAAAAAATGGTCAAAGGCTTTTACCAGGTTTTCCCGTTTTTTTTCGGCTGTAAGCCCCTTCTCCAGGTAAATATAGCCTAATTCCGTATAGGCCCGGCTGTTTTTATAATCAAGTTTATGCGCGTCCCTGGCCATTTTTTCCGCTTCGTCGAGCTGGCCCGTTTTTCTTAATAATTCCGCTGCAAGAACGTATACCCGCGGGTCATCGGGGTTTGACGAGAGCAATTTGTTTAACTCGAGCATGGCATCGGTGTATTGCTCATTTTCCATGTAATTTCTTACGGTTTTTATGTTATCTTCCTTTTTTGGGCCACGCAGGTTTTTAAAAAGCTCCACAGAAGCGAACGCAGCCGAGGAAACCGCCAGGCAGGCGAAAATTATAACTATGGGGACTTTTTTAAATTTTTTCATGGCTTAATTATATATTTTAATGCCAAGTTTATAAATATCTTAATTTATTATAAAATTTATATTATGAAAGTTTTTGTGATAAGTTCCGGCGCCAGGGCGCACTCTATTGTATGGAAGCTGGTTCAGAGCGAGCGGGTCAGCGAGGTTTTCTGTACTTTTAATAACGCTGTTATGCCAAAGCTGGCAACTGTTGTGGACATCAGGGAAAATAACCTCGATGAATTGTTTAATTTTGTAAAGGAAAATAACATAGAGCTTACAATAATTGACTCTATTACCACGGCATCTGCAGGACTGGGAAATAAACTCAGGGAGGAAGGGTTTAACGTATTCGGGCCTGGTAAGGAGTGCTGCAAAATTAGGCTGCAAAAGGGTTTTGCAAAAAAATTCCTGCATAAGCATAAAATACCCACGCCTGCTTTTGGCCTTTTTGACAAGGAAACACCGGCCCTGAACTACGCAAGGAACGCGCAATACCCCCAGGCGGTTAAATTTGACTCAAGAGTGCCCGCCCTGGGAACAATAATCTGTGAATCGTTTAATGAGGCAAAAAACGTCATTGCATACTGCCTTAAAAACCTTTACAAACCTGTTGTGATGGAAAATTTCATACCGGGAAAGTTTATTTCCTACCAGGTGATAACCGACGGGTATGATGCTGTGCCCATGCCTGTTTCCAGTGTTTATAAAAGGCTGGGCAACGGCAATTCCGGACCCAATACACGGGGAATGGGGGCATACTCGCCAGTCCCGCTCGTAGACGGGGAACTTGAGGCAAAAATAGCGCGGAAAATATTCTTCCCGCTAATTGATGCCTTAAACACCGAAAAAATGGGATTTGCCGGGGTATTAAACGCGGATATAGTTATTGACGAGAAGAAAAACCCGTTGATTACGGGTATTGACATTAATTTCGGGGACCCTGAAACCCAGACAGCCCTTCCCCTGGTTGAGGAAGATTTTTTTGAGGTGTTGCTCTCGGCTTCAATAGGCGCGCTTGGTGATAATTACGAGTTCCTTAACACCGGAGATGACCATTCGGTATGCGTAAACCTTGTATCAGAAGGATATCCGGGCGAGTATAAAAAGGGGGCTGTTATAGAGGGGCTCGAGCATGTTGATGATGATAATACCCTGGTATTCCAGGCTTTTACGGAAAAAAACAATTACGCTGAAACAATAACCTCGGCAGGCATGGTCTTAAGCGTGGTATCCGCCGCTTCCACTCTGAGCAGGGCGCATGAGCTTGTTTATGAGGCAATTGAACCGGTTCATTTCCGGGGCATGAGGTACAGGAAAGATATTGCAAAACCCAGGGTGCTGAGCGATTTATAGTATTTAAAACCGGATTTTATAATGAGGACAATTAAAAAAATGAGCAAAACCTGTCACTGCAAGAAAAAGACCGATGAGCAAAAAAAAGAATTCAAAAAAACAATAGAAACCGCGTTAAAAGCCCTGAATAAGAAAAACCTTGCCATGATTATACACGGGGCGAGTTTCCCCTCGAAAAAAACGCAGGATATCGGGTTTGGGACTTATAACTCGGAGGGGGCAAGGGATTTTATAAAATTTATCGACAATATGGGCTTTAATACCATACAGCTAGGGCCTGACGGCAAGACAAAACCCATTGACGCCTCACCATATATAGGCACAATGTTTTCAAATAACCCTCTTTTCATTGACCTGTACCGGCTAACCACCGATGAATTCGATAAAATACTCTCCACGGAAACTTTTAATAAAATAGTGGATGAAAACCCGGCGGAAAACCATCACACAGCCTATGAATACGTTTATAACGCGCATAACACGGCCTTGAGGGAGGCTTTTAAAAACTGGCAGCCCGATAACGACTTTAAAAAATTCGTTGAAGATAATGCTATCTGGCTGGAAAAAGACGCTATATACGAGGCGCTGTCAATCAAGCACGGAAATGACTACTGGCCTGTATGGAATGATGAAAACGATAAAAACGGCTGCAGTGATTTTTCCCTTGTAAAACAGGCTTTTGCAAAAGAAATAGAATTTTATCAATTTGTACAGTACATTTCATATAAACAAAAACAACATACCTCTAATTTCCTGAAAAAAAACAGGATAAAAACCATAGCAGACTGCCAGGTAGCATTCTCAGACCGGGATTACTGGGCAAACAGGTGTCATTTCCTGCCGGGTTATTTTCTGGGCTGCCCGCCGGACGTGTTCTCAGAAGACGGCCAGGCATGGGGGTTCCCGGTAATCGACCCGGATAAATTATTCAACCCCGACGGGACTCCCGCCGGGGGCGGGCAAGTCCTTAAAGCAAGGTTTGAGAAGATGTTTGAGGAAAACCCGGGCGGCGTAAGGATTGACCATATTATAGGCCTGATTGACCCGTTTGTATATAAGCGGGAATGCCTGCCAAAACCGGAACAGGGCGCATCAAGGCTGTATTCATCCCCGGAGCATGACGAGCTTAAAAAATATGCAATACCCCATGAGGAAAACCT
>JANQGS010000259.1 GCA_028277195.1 Candidatus Gastranaerophilales bacterium | reverse complement strand
GTTCATAATTAAAGTTACCATACTCCGGGACCAAGTCCTCAGAGAAAAATTCTTCCGCAATTTCGTGCTCAACCATTGCGATTAGGACAACATCAGGTTTTTCCCCTGGGAATGTATCGTATTCATAGGTTTTGTAGCCCATAAATTCCCGGCCTTGCTCAAATTTCATATCAGCAATGCCGATTATATCCAGCCCTGAGAGGTCATAGTTTTCATTAATAGCCTCAAACGCCCTTCCTGCCCCATATATCATTATTTTTTTGCCGGTATATTTTTTCGATAATTTATCAATTCTTTTTTGAAAATTTTTCTTTTTTAAAAAGTCTACTATTTCATATTTTGCGTTGAACATATAAATTCTCCTTTTCAGGACCTGTATATATTCAATTTAGCCGAAAAGTCCGGCCTTTTCATACCCTATTTACACCAAAATTAATTAAAAGGTGAAATTCCCCAGTGGAGTTTTTCCCGTAAAATGCCGTAAAAACCGTTATTTTCATTTTTAATGGAGACCAGCTTTGCCTTATAATCGTTTTTTGTGATTAATATGGTCTTTGGGCTCTCTGTTTTCAGGTTTTCCTGCCCGTCATGGGTAATGTAAATAAAGTCCGGGTTAGCATTAACCCTTACCTCAATGTTTTCGTCCGCCGGAATTACAATAGGGCGGGTTGTCAGGGAATGCGGGCATATGGGCACAATCACAAACGCGTCCAGCTCAGGCACGACCACCGGCCCACCGGCAGACAGCGTATAAGCGGTTGAGCCGGTCGGGGTTGAGATAATGAGCCCGTCAGCCAGGTAATCGCAAACATGCTTGCCGTTTATATACAGGAATAACTGGGCAGTACGGGATATTTCACCGCCTTTTATCACTATATCATTGAGGGCCGTAGAGTAGTCCGACTTTATCATAAGCCTTTCTTCAATATGAAAGTCATTATTGATTATTTTTTCAACCCCTTTTTCCATATCATCAGGCTTTAGCTGGGATAGAAACCCCAATCTCCCTGTATTAATACCGAACAGGGGTATGCCGTATGGCGCAAAATGCCTGGCACTGCCTAAAAAAGTACCGTCCCCCCCTATTATAAAGGCCAAATCTATATCAGTATTTACATCAGGCCTGTCCCTCTTTCCGCAAACCCTGTAGGTAGTCACGGATGAAACGTTTTTTTCCGTTAGCACGCTCTTCAGTTTATCTGCCACGGCTTTTGCCGATTCGTGCTCTATGTTGTAAATTATTCCCGCTTTAGAGATTTTCATGAGCGTTTTTTACCACTTGTTTAATTTTATTTTCATCTATTTTACCGCAATCACATTTATTACTTAAATGCATAAGATACTCAATATTGCCTGCCGGGCCCTTAATGGGCGAATATGCCAGGTTAACGGGGAACAGGCCCAGGGCGGAGCTGAATTTTGCAACCTTTTTTATTACCTCAGTATGAACGTTCTTATCCTTAACAACGCCGCTTTTAGGCACAAGTTCCCTGCCTGCCTCAAACTGCGGCTTAACCAGCAGGACTATTTCCTGTTTATCGGCTTGCATAAGGGATTTAACGCTTTGAAGCACCCCGGTAAGCGAAATAAACGAAACATCAACAGCGGCAAAATCCGCAAAATCATCCAGTGATTTGAGGTTTTTAATATTTGTGCGCTCTATTACCTCTACTCTTAGGTCATTCCTGAGTTTCCAGGCAAGCTGGCCATAGCCCACGTCAATCGCGTAAACTTTTTTTGCCCCGTTCTGCAGCATAAAGTCGGTAAACCCGCCGGTAGATGCCCCAATATCAAGGCATATCCTGTCTTTTACGTCTATGTTGAACTCCTTTGCCGCTTTTTCGAGCTTAAACCCGCCCCGGCTTACGTAAGGCATATTTTTTACCTCAACGTTAATATCGTCCCCGGGTTTTATCATTGTGCCGGCTTTGGTTATGATTTCGTCGTTAACTTTGACCTTGCCCGATAAAATAGCCCCCTGTGCCCGGCTTTTTGTCTCAAAAAAGCCCCGGTTGACAAGGTAATCATCAAGGCGCTTCCGGTGATTCTTTTTCATATTCCTGCTTTTTCTTTTTTTCCAGTTCCCTGATTATTTTCCTGTTAAATTCCTGTATCTGGGCGTTGTTTGTATTGGGTTTTGGAATGCCCGAGTCAAAACCGTAGAGGATATGTTCCGGGGAAATAGCCCCCATCTCAAATAACAGGTCAATCTGGGAAATATTATAACCTATAATCGCTGACAGATTATCCAGCCTGGACTCGGTAAAAACATTCTGCGTCTGTATAACATCAATAAATGTCCCAATGCCTTCTTTTAACCTTATCAGGGAAATTTCCCTGCTCTCAGTGGCAGCTTCGAGTTCCACAAAGGTAGTGCTTATTAATTTTTTTGCTGTAATGGTGTCGGAAAAGGCCCTTATAATGTTTTCCTCCGCATTCCTTGTCCTTGTGATAAACAATAGCTGCTGTTCCTGCAGTTCAGCCCTGCGAGCCTGTATCTCTGTATATCCCTTGAACCCGAGGCTTGTAAGCCCCCGCCATTCAACAAAAAACGTAAGCCGCCTTGCCGGGAAGACTCCTACTTCTGCCGTACCTTCTTCCGCCAGTTCCCCGGTAACGGTGAGTTCGGGAAAATAGATAGAATAGCCCGCGTTTTTTCTCTGTCTCGCCGCTTTAATGTCAAACCTCGAAGCAGCAAGGTCATCCCTGTTGCCTATCGCGATTTCCCTTGCCCTGTCAAGTGTAAGGCAGTCACTGAATATCTCCCTTATCAGTATATCCTTTTCAGCGGGGACAAGCTGGATAAACACCGGGATGCCCAGGGTGTTTGCGAGCTGTGCCTGGGCCAGCCTGTAAGCGTTTTCCCGGCGCAGTAACCTTTGTATTGCGTTATCACGGTCCGCTTCCGCCCTTAATACGTCAAATTCCGTGCCAACCCCGGCTTCAACTCTTTGCCTGTTTATCCTGAACTGCTCTTCTATTTGCTTTACGTTTACCTTAAGGATTTCTATGTCAATTTTTGCCTGTAGCATCTCATAGTACCTTCTTGATGCCTCTAAAAGCGCTTCATCCATTGTAAAATCAAGTTCTTTCCTTGCTGAATTAAAGGTATAAAAGGCTTCTTTTAAGGCAAAATATTTGCGAACGCTGATATTTTGCCTTAAAAAGAAGTTTACTTCTATCGGGGTTTCAGTAACATTAAAAAGAGCAATATCCCCGACTATAAATGTTCCCTGTGCCCTGGAGAGAAGGAAATCAGCGGTTATATCAGGGAGCCAGTCGGTAATGGTCTGGTAATATCTCCATTTATCCCTGTTTTTCCTTGCCATAAATATTTTTATGTCAAAATTTTTATCCAGAACTATTGAGAGTACCTCCTCAAGGGTTATGGGAACTTCCCGAACCGTGGGGTCAAAGATTATTTCCCCGCAAATGTCGGGCTTTTCATATTTTATTATTTCTTCCGTTCCCGGCTCAGACTGGGCATGGACACAGCCGGCAAGCAGGAAAAAAATAATTATTGTTTTAAATATTTTTATTAATCTTTTTAAGTATTTCATAAAAATTTTCTAACTCTTCGCTGGAAATACCTGACTTTAACCTGTTATGGAACTCAATTGCCGCGGGAATAAGTTCATTTACAGTGTTTTTTCCGTCCTGTGTAAGATATACCCTGAATTTGCGCCGGTCTTTATCATCACAAATCCTTATAATAAAATTCTTTTTTTCCAGAAGGTCGAGTATTCTGGTTGTGGTGGGCTTATCCTTAACCAGGCTGTCAGCGATTTGTTTCTGGTAGATGCCGTCTTCATGGTGCAATTTCGCCAGCACGCTCCACTGCTCAGGGGTTATGTTGTGATTTTTGGCCTTAAATTCCCTGAACAGGGCGTTTTTTATGTTCTGGACTGTGGTACTTATCAGGTGGTCCAGGGTTTCTTCTATTCGGTACATAAAAATCTCCATTATTCTTTCTTTTTTAATCTTATAAAAAAAACAGTTATGGTTGCAATAGCAACTATAGCTGTTTTTATTAATACTTTGTTACCGGGTTAGGCTAGTACTTAGCTAATTTAATCCTTACCATCCTGAAAACAAACTGCGGCGGGCGTTCGGGTTCTTCGGCACGCCGGGGAGGATTATCGGCAGGTAGCGTGGAGAGAAATAAGAATGTATGATAGAATTAGAGTTGTAAGCATAGGGACTTTACAATGCCTGATAAAGCTGTTTTGGATAAAATACTAAGCGCAATTCTCAAGGTCATAATTCCTGATAAGGTTATATTATTTGGCTCGCAGGCACGAGGAAACGCCAGGCCGGGCAGTGATTACGACATTTTGATTATAAAGTCGGGAATTGAGAATGAAAGAAAGGTAAACCAGGCGATATACAGAGTTATGGTCGATTTAGATATACCCATTGGAGTGGATATTATTGTACAAACTCCCGCCAATATTGAAAAAAACAAAAAAAGCCAATTCTCGGTTGTAAAAGAGGCTTTAGATGAAGGGGTGGTCATTTATGGATGACCCGATAAAGTGGCTTGAGATAGCAAAAAGTAACCTTAAAAGAGGTGAAAATAGTTCATATATTGATTTAAGCTGCATAAGGCTTGAAGAATTATGTTTTGACCTTCAGCAATGTGCTGAAAAATCATTAAAGGCTGTTTTAATCAAGCATAATATTCAATTTCCCAGAACTCATAATATTGCTGAGTTGCTTGTATTAATCAAGAAAAAGTTAAAAATAACAATACCTGATGATATTAAAGAGGGCGCTATTTTAACGGATTATGCGGTGACGACCAGATATCCCTGCGATTATAATCCTGTTACGGAAAAAGAATATGAAGAAGCCGTTATGATTGCAAAAAGGGTTCATATGTGGGCAATGTCGCTGGTTGGAGAAGGAAAATGACCATAAACCCGATAGAATGGACCGGCAAAAGCGTAAAGCTCATTGACCAGACAAAACTGCCCTATGAATACACCTTTGTGGAAATAAATACCTATCAGGAAATGGCAACCGCCATAAAGGATATGATAGTCAGGGGCGCACCGGCAATAGGGGTAGCCGGGGCATTTGGGGTTGCCTTAGCCGCAAAAGAAACTACCGAAATAAAAGAGCTGGAAAAAATAGGCGAATATCTCAAGTCTACAAGGCCAACCGCTGTAAACCTTATGTGGGCCGTGGATAAGCAGATTAACCATGCTAAAAAAATAAAGCAGGAACGTCATTCCGGGCTTGACCCGGAATCTCATGAGATGCTGAATCAAGTTCAGCATGACATTTATGATGTTCTTGTACGCAATGCCCTTGAAATACTGAATGATGACCTTAACAGATGCAAAAAAATAGGAGAACACGGCTCATCAATAATACCCGGAGGTGCAAATATCCTGACCCACTGCAATGCCGGCGCCCTGGCAACCGCGGGTTACGGCACGGCTCTCGGGGTTATACGTTCAGCTTTTGCTAAAGACCCTAAAATAAAGGTTTTTGCGAATGAAACAAGGCCCAGGCAGCAGGGCGCAAGGCTTACTGCCTGGGAACTGGTTAATGAAGGCATACCAACAACGCTGATAACTGACGGGATGTGCGGGTATTTTATGAAAAAGGGGATGATTGACCTTGTGGTGGTAGGTGCGGACAGGATTGCGGCAAACGGCGACGCCGCCAACAAAATCGGCACTTATACTGTTGCGCTGGCTGCTAAGGCTCATGATATTCCGTTTTATGTTGCAGCGCCCCGGTCAACTATAGACATGAAAATAAAATCCGGCGATATGATTGAAATAGAAGAAAGGGATAGGACTGAAGTTACCCATATTAACGGGAAATCTATTTGCCCTGAAGGTGTAAATGTTATAAACCCGGGGTTTGATGTGACCCCCGCGGGTTTAATAGCAGGAATAATAACGGAAACAGGCATTTACAAGCCGTCAGAGATTGCCTCCTCAGCCATCCTTTCCCATAAATAAGCCCGGGCTATTCCTTTACAAGAAGACAACCCTTCGGGTTATACTCGGCCACGCAATTTTTACCCATTTTCTTGGCAAAATACAACGCTTCATCAGCATGTCCCACCAGCGTACCTTTTTCCTCAGCGTCAACGGGATAGCTCGCTATGCCTATGCTTATTGTGGGGCGCACCTCAACGCCTCCCTTAACCTTAATTGAAATATCCGCAATTTTTTGCCTTAAACGCTCGGATATTTTCCTGGCGTGTTCCTTGTTAGTCTCGGGTAAAATAAGGGCAAACTCCTCGCCCCCGTAACGACTTGCCATGTCAATCTTTCTTATTGTGGCCAGTATGACCTGGGAAATTTTCTTGAGCATTTCATCGCCTGCCTGGTGCCCGTAATTATCATTTATGCTTTTAAAGTTATCAATATCCATAATTAACAGTGATATATGATGCTTATACCTTGCGGACCTCTTGATTTCGCTCTCAAAGAGAAATTCAAAGTGCCTTCTGATAAAAAGTTTAGTGAGGCTGTCGGTTATTGCGAGTTCATAAAGCTGGGCATTGCTTATGGCAATAGCCGCCTGGTTTGCCAGGGCTCCCATAAAGTCAAGGTCATCCTGGTCAAAAAAATTGCCGTCCTTTTTATTTGTTATATTGATTACACCTATGGCTTCTTCCTTTACAATAAGGGGAATACACAGCAAAGACCGGACGTTTGAGAGGTGGGACTTGAAAAATCTCGGGTCATTTTCCCCCAGGTTTGTTATTATGGCCTTTTTGTTAAGAAAAGCGTCCCCTGCTATGCCTTCGCCTACCTTAATCCTTGTGCACTCTATCTGGCCCTCGTTGATTTTTTTCTCAACATCCTTGTCAGGCAGGCCATGAACCACTTTTATGGCAAGTTCATTGCTCGACGAGTCATAGAGCATTAAAGACCCCCTTTCTGCTCCTATGGTTTGCAGGGCCTTTGCGAGAATAAGCTGGATAAGCCTTTTTAAATCGTCAATAAAATTCATTGCCTGGCCTATGTTATACAGGATTGATATATTATGAAGGGTTTTTTGCAGGTAAACCAGGCTGGATTCTTTTTCTTTCTGCTTTATGAACTTATGTATTACCGGGCTGAAAAAATTGATTAAATTTTTCAGAAGGGTTAAATCCTCTTCACAAAATGGAGTTCCCGAAATTTTTTCCCCGAGTGATATGATTGCAATAACTTTATTGTCAAAAACAAAAGGAAGCCATAAATGGGCGTTTAAGCCCGAGAGCTCATAAGACTCAAAAAACCGGGGGTATCTTTTTTCGCCGGTTGATTTATGGACGGTTAGGGGGTTTGCTTCTTCCAGTATATGCCAGATACCCTCACCGCGGTTTTTAAATTCGTAAAAATAAGGGTTATCAATATTTTCACTTGCGATTATTTTATAAAGGCCGTTATCCTCAACAAAAAAAGCGGCATTTTTTAAATTAAGAGTTTTCAGTAAAAAGGAATTTAAGTGAACAACAAGCGTGTCAAGGTCTGAAACCGCGTTTGTAATGCGGGTAAATTCAAAAAGATTGTTTAAATGTGAAAGCTCCCTTTGCAGTATTGTAACATCATTTTGTAAATTGCTTTCCTGATTTATTTTGTTCATGTAATAATTTCTCTTGCTTATTTAAAGTTGATTATATAATAAATTTAATTCCAATTCCCCAAAAAGTCAAAAAAGGCGATAAAACTATGAGTGAGAGAAAAAATTTTTACAATTCCAGCATAGGAATCATAGCCCAAAAATTAACTATATTTTTCTTTTTATTTCCCTATTACAAGATTTTTTTCGGGCTGGAAACCTTTGGAAAAGAAAATATACCCGCTGGCAGGTCCCTAATATTTGCCAGTTCCCATTCCTCTTACCATGACCCGCCTTTACTGGCTGTGGCCCTTAACAAACCCGTAGCGTACATGGCAAAAAAGGAACTTTTTAATATACCTGTATTGCGCCAGGTAATTAACATACTCGGCGCATTCCCCGTAAACAGGAAAAAGCTGGAAGTTTCCACAATAAAAACAGCAAAACACCTGCTCGGAACAGATAAATGGAACCTGGGCATATTCCCCCAGGGCACAAGAATTGCAGACGGAAGCCTTGACCGTCTAAAAACAGGGTTCAGCCACCTTGCAAAAGCGACAAAAGCACCGGTAGTGCCTGTTTATATAGACATGAAAAAAGGCGCAATTCCATTTTACGGAAAAGCTGTTGTAAAAATAGGCAAACCCCTGCCCAATTCAGACGACCCCGCTCAAATAGCCGCAAACTGGAAGGCAGCTATTTCAGAACTGATGGGTTGAGAGATTATTTTTTAAAACAGCTTTAACTGCTCCTCACGGTAGTTTGACAGTAAAATGATGTAAAAATCGTGGAAACCATGATGAATACATGCTCTCAGCGATTTGATATTATTTTTACTGAGTAGGATGTTTCG
>JANQGS010000128.1 GCA_028277195.1 Candidatus Gastranaerophilales bacterium | reverse complement strand
TCTCAGGCGAAGCGGGAGTAAGACTCGGTCGCACTCATTCATGAGACCCCGGGTCAAGCCCGGGGTGACACCGGACAAAATTAACTTAACAGAACACTAATTGTGAAACGGATTTTTTCTGGTAATATATATTTATGAGCAATGAAAAAATAAAAGAAAAACTCACATTTTACAGGACATTATTAACGCTTTTTTGGACAGGTATATTTATACTCGGAAGCGGAATAAGCTGGTCGTTTTTAAACTTAAAAGGAACACAAACTATAGTACCTGTTTCAGGAGTTTTAATAGAAATTTGTTTCATACTGGCTGTAGTAATTTTTATTAAGCGAATTAGAAAGTTAATAAGGGAGTTATAATAAATGGAACCAATAAATATAGTAATGCTCTTAATTCTGACCATAGCTATGATAGCCATGTCTGTTTATATTACTTATCAGGTCGCAACAGATAATTAATAATACCAAAGTTGCAATGAAGCAGCAGGGCGGACAAAAAATTTTGCCCGCCACCCTATTTTTTTCATGATAAAATAATTTAATTGTGAAACGGATTTTTTCTGGTAATATATATTTATGAGCAAAGAATTTTACAAAGAAAAAGCCAGTTTATACAAAACACTTGCAACTGTTTTCTGGGGGAGTTCCTTTCTGGTTGGAGGAGCTTTATTTAAGGTTATTTTTGAAATAGATAACATATTTAAAATCATTATTTTTACTGGCGGAAGTATTTTATTCCTGTTTTTATTAGTGCTTTCAATATATTTAATGTATAGATGCAAGAAACTTTTAAAGGAGTTATTATAATTATGGAAGAACTTACCTTAGCGTCAAAAATAGCATCTGTGATTATGAGTTTTATAATTGCAGGGGTTGGAATAGCTATTTTTATAATGTTCTTAAAAGATAAAGACCCTGTTTCGGATAAAAATTAATACCAAAGTTGCAATGAAGCAGCAGGGCGGACAAAAAATTTTGCCCGCCACCCTATTTTTTCACTATGTAGAAATAGTATCCTTAAACATATAAGCCGCCTCAGCGCAAACCTGCAACTGGTCGCGCAACTCGCCGACTTCATACACGTCCTGGTGATTGGGCGCTTCTCTCCACTTCATCACCCTCTCGTGCATACCGCCTTCGTCTTCGTCAAAACGGTCGTTAACGATTAAACCCGCGGACATTACCCGCAAACCAAGACGCTTCGGGTACGCGTATAATATGGCCATACCCTTGCCGGAGTTGACCTGCCACACCCTGGAAGCGGTGAACTCTGTCCCGGCTTTGGTTTCCCTGGCGGTGTTCTCAATAACCGACGGCACTATTACCCTGTCGATTTTCAGGATACGGGCCAACAACTCGGGAGTAATCGACTCAGCCGAGGTGTATTTTATCTGGTCTTTTATATCGTCAATCTCAATAACCTCGTCAAACGTCAAATCATCCAGTAAAAGCCTGATTTCCATATTTGCGCCGGGGATGACGCCCTTTTCCCTGAGGGTTTTCAGCGCGGTTTTAATATCAGCCTTAAAAGTGTTTGTCCCGGCGCCGGAGGCCCAGTTGCCTTCCGTGTCCTCACCGCCCGCATTGCCGTCCGCCCAGGTTGCCGCCGTGATAAGCGAAGCCACTTCTGACTCCCTCTTGAGCATAACCTTTCTCTTGGCCAGCTCAATCGCTTCTATATCAGGCTGCAATGGCTGTGCGGACTGTTTTTTTGCGTTCCTTCTCAACTCGTCGGTTATGGGCACTGCAAATGCTGTTTCTACTGTGCTATATGTAACTTCCGTGGTTTTGAAGCCGCCTCTTTTTGCCTCGCCGCCTTCTCCCCTGACGTCAGCGTCATTCCTGAAGTAGTCGGCGGGCAGGTATTTAGTTATTTTCATTGTCGGCGCATTTGCCTGCAATACGGGGAACACTTCCCCGGCGACAAATTCCGGTGTTTGGTATTGCATTGAGACGTTTCTCAACGCGCTTGCTGCTACGATATTTTTTCCTATTACCATTTTTTTCTCCTTTTTACCTGAGTTGCTAATTAACCGTAAATTTATTCAAAATCCCCACCCGCCCGCCCTGGAGGAGATTAAAGGGCTTCGCCCTTTAATAATTTCTATAT
>JANQGS010000004.1 GCA_028277195.1 Candidatus Gastranaerophilales bacterium | reverse complement strand
TATATAGAAATTATTAAAGGGCGAAGCCCTTTAAT
Source organism: Candidatus Gastranaerophilales bacterium (assembly GCA_028277195.1). Classification (GTDB taxonomy): domain Bacteria; phylum Cyanobacteriota; class Vampirovibrionia; order Gastranaerophilales; family UBA9971; genus JANQGS01. The sequence goes on along the minus strand of JANQGS010000004.1, from coordinate 4,096 downwards.
CTCCTCCAGGGCGGGCGGGTGGGGATTTTGAATAAATTTACGGTTAATTAGCAACTCAGGTTATAATTGAAACGCATATTTTCTGTTGCTTTGCATAATGACATTTTTCAAGGGTTTTAGCGCGTCAGTTGTAGGTGGGCAAAATTTGTAGCCCATAATTTTTTCTATAATATAATAGTACTATGAGTGAAAACAATAAAAAGCATTACCTCACAGTCCATGGCCATTTTTACCAGCCCCCCAGGGAAAACCCCTGGCTGGAAGCCATTGAGCTCCAGGATAGTGCCCTGCCTTTTCATGACTGGAACGAGAGAATTGCCCGGGAGTGCTATTCCCCTAATGCCGTTTCAAGAATAGTTGACCACAACGCCAGAATCCTTGATATTGTAAATAATTATGAAATGATAAGTTTTAATTTCGGGCCGACTTTATTGTCCTGGCTGGAGATTTACGCCCCAAAGACATATGAGAAAATTATCGAGGCTGACAGGGTAAGCGCGGAAAGTCGTTCCGGGCATGGGAATTCCCTGGCGCAGGTGTATAACCATATGATAATGCCCCTTGCGAATGAAAAAGACAAATATACCCAGGTAATCTGGGGGATACGTGACTTTCAGCACCGCTTCGGAAGGATACCCGAGGGTATGTGGCTTTCTGAAACCGCTACAGACCACGATACGTTAAAGATTTTAGTTGATTGCGGCATAAAATACACTATTCTCTCGCCTTACCAGGCAAAAAAAATTCGCAAAACAGGGGATAATGGCCGGGAATGGCAGGATGTGCACTGGGGCAATGTTGACCCGGGCAGGGCTTACAGGTATTTTCTCCATGACGGCACAGACCGCTATATTGACCTGTTTTTTTATGACGGGTCTATTTCAAAATCAGTAGCGTTTGAAGAGCTGCTGAGAAACGGCGATAAGTTCATGGCAAGGCTAAATGACGGGCTCTCCGGCGCCAGGGACTATAACCAGCTCGTAAACATAGCAACTGACGGCGAAAGCTACGGCCACCACACCATGCTCGGCAATATGGCCCTGTCATACTCGCTTAAGAAAAAAATTAAGGAGACAGATTTTATACTGACTAATTACAGTGAGTATATTGAAAAAACCCCGCCCGTTTATGAGGCTGAGATTAAGGAGCCTTCTTCGTGGAGCTGTTTTCACGGTGTCGGTCGCTGGAAAGAGGATTGCGGCTGCTCTACCGGGGCAGGGCACGGCTGGAACCAGAAATGGAGAACACCCCTGAGAGATGCCCTCAACTGGCTCAGGGATGAGCTTTATGCGGTTTATGAAAAAAATGCCGGCAGATACCTGAAAGACCCCTGGAAAGCAAGAAACAGGTATATTGACGTTATCCTGGACAGGAACCGGGAAACTATTGAAAACTTCTGCACTCATGAAGCAGGCAGGAGCCTTTCGCCTATTGAAACGGTAAATGTCCTCAAGCTGATGGAAATGCAAAGGCATGCCATGTTGATGTTTACGAGTTGCGGATGGTTTTTTGCTGATATTTCAGGGATTGAAACAATCCAGATACTTAAATACGCTGCCAGGGCTATGCAAATAGCCGGTGAGTTCCAGGAAATCAATCTTGAGTCCAGGTTTTTAGAAATACTTGCCGGGGCACAGAGCAATATTAAAAAATTCGGCAATGGAAAGGATGTTTACCTGAGGTTTGTAAAACCTTCTGTTGTCAGCGTAAAGCATGTTGTGAGCCACTGGGCAATAAGCTCTATTTTTGAGGATTATGAAGAAGAAACCGATGTTTATTGCTATAAAATAAGGTCACTGGACTACCGCAAAGCGGAAAAAGCTAATACCAGCCTTGTTGTTGGAAGAATTGAGGTCACATCAAACGTTACCCTTGAAAAACATGATATGATTTTTGCCCTATTGCACTTTGGGGGTGAGGATTTCCACTGTGTTATCAGGGGTTATGCCGGAAAAGCAGAATATGAAAAAATAAAAGAGGATTTATTAAGCCGATATGAGGCCCAGCCGTTAACAGAAATTATAAGGGGGCTGGATGAGTACTTTGGGAAGGAATATTTTACCCTTAAAGACCTGTTTATCGAGGAAAGACGAAAAATTATCAATATCCTTATCCAGGATAAACTTGAAAAATTCGCCGGTATTTACAGGAATCTCTATGATGAGGCAAAAGGGCCTATGTTCCAGTTAAAGGAGCTTGACTTACAGGTGCCCGAGGAGTTTAAAATTGCTGCCGAGTATGCATTGAACTGTTCTTTAAATGACCTTCTTGAGAGTGCTGAGGATGTCGGGGATATTGAGCTGCTCAAACAGGCCATAGATAATAACAGGGAAGCTGAAAAACTCGGCATTGAACTTGATAACCCTTTTGCCAGGATTACTTTTAGCCGTTATGTACGCCAGAGGGTAAAATATCTTGCCAGGAACGGCGATGTGGCTGAATATGAGTCGCTTGCCTGTTCTTTGGAACTTATTAAGAAACTCAACCTGGAACCTGATTTTTGTGATGCACAGGACATATATTTCAATACTATATACACTAAAATCCTTGATATGATAAATCAACTGGAAAAGTCGCAGGATATCAACAAAGATAAAAAATATATTTCAGCAGTACTTGCGCTTGGCGACCGATTGAATTTTAATATTGAAGAGTACACTGCTAATTTAAACAAAGCAACAGCACACGTAAGTTTGTAAGGAGGGGAGTTGGCCCGGGCGAGCGCAGCAGAGCCGACAATATAGAGCCCCCCAACTGCGCCGGAACAAAAAACTGAATAGGATTAAACGATAAATGGGGCGTTGGCGCAGTTGGTAGCGCGCCTGAATGGCATTCAGGAGGCCACGAGTTCGACTCTCGTACGCTCCATTTTTTAGTTTTAAAGAGGGCTGCTAGCCCCTTTTTTGTTGCGAAGTTTGCGGCGTGGTACGGGGATTGCGGGAATGGTTTTATAAAGAGAGTGATTTAGAGAGGATTTTTTCGAAATTTTTTATGTAAAATGCTGAAAATTCTCTTTATGCTTTTTTGCTAGCCTGTTTTCTCAAAAAATCAGTTCCCTTTGCTCACGCCAGTCAAGAGTTCGTATAGCAAATAGTTTCTGAATACTTAAATTCAAAGGCTGGCTGCCATTTAATATTGCCTCTGTTATATCAGGAGCTAAAAATTTCAACCTTAAAATGTCTTGAACATATGTATTATCTTTTAATCCTTCCTGTCTCTGTATATCAATACTGCTTTTGGCTTTCCCTGAATATAGCAGACTATTCCAGTAGTGAGTTTTTGCTATGGCCTTTACTAGCATTGGATTGACATTAATTTCTTGTTTATTGTCCTCTGAAACGATTATTATCCCGCCTTTAAAATTTGACTGCATAATTTGAACCGGTTTGGATATGGTTATAGGGTTTTCTACATCTCCCTTTTTCTCTTCCGGCAATGGAGTATCATATGTTATTGCTTCTAAAGTCCTGATTAACTGATGCTGACAAATTATGATGTCAATTTTTTCCTTATACAGTATGACTTTATTCAATATTGTTCTGGCTAAAGTATTATCCAGCTTGCCTTTAACTTTTATTTTTAAGTTCTTCAACGTTTCTAATATGTCTTTTTGTTTGCGTACATCGTTTAGAGCCTACCGTATTTAAAAGGATGTTATAATTTATCTGCTGAATACCAGCGTTGGGCTGATGTTTAGAGCCTACCGTATTTAAAAGGATGTTATAATGCAATTTACAATGCTTTCGATGCTTTCGATGTTTAGAGCCTACCGTATTTAAAAGGATGTTATAATGTTAAAAAGATTGATGACCTCACCCCGGAGGTTTAGAGCCTACCGTATTTAAAAGGATGTTATAATTAACATTAGGAGCGAATTAACATGGAAGGAGTTTAGAGCCTACCGTATTTAAAAGGATGTTATAATTTAAACAATGGCTATTAAGTCATAACTGCCGTTTAGAGCCTACCGTATTTAAAAGGATGTTATAATTTGTCTTCTAGTGCATTAATTTAAAAATAATATGATATTATTTAGCAAGCACTTTCCCCTGATAAGTCCATTTGAAAACCTTTGCCTTTTTCTCATTGTAATATT
>JANQGS010000290.1 GCA_028277195.1 Candidatus Gastranaerophilales bacterium | reverse complement strand
ATTTTACGAAAATTTCAATTATCTTAATACTGACAGCTATGGCCTTTTTACTGTTAAGAATACTTGAAAGCATTAATACGCCGTGTTCTGTGAACACATAAGGTAGTTTTTGCTTGCCTCCTCTACCTTCTTTTGAAGTCACAATTTGTGACTTCAAAAAATTCCACTCATCGATTGAAAGCCGGAACATATAGTTTAAAGGGAACCTGTCTATATTACGTTTTACAGCCTGGTTTAAAACTTTTGTATCCACCTCATAAAGCCACGCTAAATCACTATCCAGCATTACTCTATGACCTCGGATAAGAAAAATTTTGTTCTCAATTTTTTCTATTGCAATAAGCTCCTGCATAAAAACTTTATCCCTCCGTTCTAAAACCTATTTTATCAGGCTCCCTGGGTGTTTCAAGTAAAGAATTCAATACCCGGATTATTTCCGCAAAGTTTTGGTCATGCTCTTCCAGCCTGGCATCTGTTTTTTCCATATAAAGTAATAAGAGTTTTTTAAGCTCGCTTACTTCCTGTACCGGGGTAATGGCTAATTGCCTTAATTTCACGAAAACTCTCATTATTTGAACATTAACCCCAACAGCTCTTTTGCTGTTAAGCACGCTGGAAAGCATTGCAACTCCTTGCTCGGTAAAAACATAAGGCTGGAAACCTTTGCGACGGGTAGTTTTCTGGATGTGGTCGCAATTTGCGACCACATCTTCTTCTGTGAGCCGGAACATAAAATCCTCCGGGAAACGGTCTATATTCCGCTTCACAGCTTCATTAAGCCGCCTTGTTTCAACTTCATAGAGTTGAGCCAAATCACTATCCAGCATTACCCTATGACCTCGGATAACAAAAATTTTGGTTTCAATTCTTTCTATTGCAATAAGCTCGGCCATGACAACTTTATCCCCTCAACTCCTTATATTCCTCTGTGTCAACGGTTGGCTTGTTCCTGTACAGCGCCAGGAGTATGGCAAGCCCCAGGGCCGCTTCAGCCGCCGCAACCGCCATGATAAATATGGCAAAAACCTGTCCTTTCAGGTCGCCCAGGTCTGTATAGTTCGCAAACGCCACAAAATTAATATTTACAGCCGCCAGGATTATCTCAATCGACATTAGCACCCTGATTATGTTTCTCGTGACAATAAGCCCGACTACCCCAATGCAAAAAAGCGCGGTACTTAGTGCTATATAATGTATTAATCCGACATCCAGGATTTTTATTGCTGTTTCAGTTACGCACATTTCCATATTTCCTTAATATTCCTTACTTTCTGTTTTTTCCCTGGCTTCGAGCTGCTCCAGTTTCTTTTCTATTTCATTAATGCGGCTTTCATATTCCGTGTCACTGCCGTAAGTGCTGCCTTGCAATTTCTTGTTTTTAAACGCCCCAAGGCTTATCCCGTATGAAATAACCATTAGCGCTATCACAATTTTTAATGCCATATATTCAGGGGGCAAAGGCACAAAGAAAAGAAATGATAAGCCAAAAGCAAGTATAATCAGGGGATTCTTAATATATTTCATTGCGTCCCGGGCTCCTTATTTTTAACTGCAATAACCACAGCGCCTGTTATTGCCGCAAGAAGCAGCAATGACAGCACTTCAAACGGCACAACATAAGTCGTAAGCAGCGCCTTGCCTATTGTCGGGGTAGTGCCTTCGGTTTGAAGTCTCTGGATAACCTCTTGTGAGGGCTGTTTCAGCGCAAAATCCGCGAAAAACGACGAGGCAAGTATTGCTGTAAACAATACACCCGCAGCGCCGATTGCCGGAAGGGAGCGGAATTTTATGGCCAGCCAAAGTTTTTTATCCTCCTGCGTGCCGGTGAGCATTATGGCAAATATCATAACAATGGTTATGCCGACCGCGTAGATGATTACCTGTGACACTGCGACGAAATCAGCGTTCAGCAGCACAAAAATACCTGCCACTGAAAGGAATGCCACTATCATTGCAACGGCAGAGTACACTATTTTTGGCAAAAACACCACACATAGCGCTGAGAGCAGCAGCACGCCCGCTATTATGTAAAAGAATGATGAATAGATTATGTCAGTAAGTTCCATATCCCCCACTTTCCGCTTTTCTAAATTAGGAATATAATACTTAAAAAAAAGGGGAGCTTCAAATGTAAATAAATATGACAAATTTTCTGTTTTGCAAAAAAATAAAGCAATTTTTTTACTGGAGGAGTTTTATCTGTGTAGGTTAGATAATTTAATGAAAGGTTTTTACTTATGAATGTTACAGGAATCGCCAGAGGAGCCGGAGAGTATACCCATACAATAGTTAACTCATACCTGCGTCCAGGCAGAATTGAAATAGACGCAGTTGTACCTCGTCATAACCAAACAGGAACGTTAGAAGAAATGCGTGAATGCTGCAGAAGCGCTATGATTACTGATGGTCATATAAGACGTGTACCAGTCAGGTATGCCCAGGACGAGCGTGATCAAGCTAGGTTTGTAAGGCTAGCAGAAAGACGTTTGGAAAAACAGGTAAATAGACTTAAAGATGACATAGGAGAAGGAAAAGACATAAGCAGAGTAAAAGAACTCCCTTATAACGACCAGATAGCTCTAGAAGAACTAACGGCCCCTAGTGCATTAATTTAAAAATAATATGATATTATTTAGCAAGCACTTTCCCCTGATAAGTCCATTTGAAAACCTTTGCCTTTTTCTCATTGTAATATT
>JANQGS010000234.1 GCA_028277195.1 Candidatus Gastranaerophilales bacterium | reverse complement strand
ATTTTTAGGAAAACCGGCAAAGCCGGATTTTCCTAAAAAACGCTCTCTGCTTACGCATTGCGCTTTCGAAAAAAATTTTTATTTCCGGATTTCTTTTTTAGAGCACAATAACTTTTTTGGTAGAAAAATGTTGTCCTGAGCTTATAACCGAGCATTTTGCAGTTATTTATTCTCTCGGTTGAACCTATAAAAAGGATTCCGCCCGCTGAAAGACTGTCGTAAAAACCCCTGTACAGTTTGTCCTTGGCCTCGTCAGTGAAATAGATAACGACATTCCTGCATAAAATAAGGTCAAAACCTGAGTCAAAACCGCTGTTTAATAAATCACGCCTCTCAAACCTGACACTGTTTATTAACCACGGCTCTAGCATGAGGGTTTCCTGCTCCCCGGCAACCTGCCTGAAATACCCTTTATACCTCTCCGGTATCCGGCCTGCTTCATGCGCCGAGTATTTCCCTGTTTGTGCCTTATTTAGAATATTTTCGTCAAAATCAGAGGCAATTAATTCGCATTTTTCAAGCACATTCATCTTATCCAGTATCATTGCCACGGTATAAATCTCTGAGCCTATAGAACACCCTGCTGACCATATTTTCAACCCCGGCTTTCTCTCCAGTAATTCGGGCAGGTATGTTTTTTCAAGTTCCTCAAATTTTTCGGGATTCCTGAAAAACTCGGAAACGTTTATCGTCAGCATGTTTACAAATTTCTCAAGCTGGTCCTTATCGCTTTGGAGGACTTTATAATATTCCTGAAGGTTATTTACCCTGTTTTTGTTCATGAAGGAGACGATTCGACGCTCCATCTGGGCGTTTTTATAGTTTGTAAGGTCAAGTTTAATCAGCTCGGCAATTTTTTTCTTAAAAACACTGAACTCCCCGGGGGAAGGCATTTCAGCTTTCTCGTAGCCGTTTAAAAAATTATCGTCCATAATCCTTACCCGTAAACCGCTTCTACTATAGCATCCGCTATTTTACCCAGGGGCTGTACTTCATCAGCAAGCCCGGCGTCAACAACGCTTTTCGCCATTCCATACACCAGGGAGGTCCGCTCGTCCTGGACAATGCAATACCCGTTATTCACCTTTACCGCAGCAGCGCCGTCAGTCCCGTCAGAGCCCATGCCCGTGAGGATTACGCATACCAGGTCCTCCCCGTAAGTCCCGGCGGCAGAGGCCAGTGTTACATCAACAGCAGGCCTTACGCCTTTTACCGGGGGGTTACGGTTTAAACTGACCCTGAAATCGTTTCCTATTTCCATATGGAAGTCCCCCGGAGCTACCAGGACCTGCGCGGTCTTTACACAATCCCCGTGACGGGCTTCCCTTACCCTAATCCGGCTGATTTTATCGAGCCTTTCTGCCAGATAGCTCGTGAATTTAGGCGGCATATGCTGCACTACCAGAATCCCGGCAGGCAAGTTATAAGGGATATAAGGGATAATCTCCTTTAAAGCCTTTGGACCCCCGGCAGATGAACCTATGACAACCGCTTTTTCCTTTATTTTTTTTCCTTCTGTCATAACCCGTTGTCCAGAGTTATTTCCGGCTCTCCTATACTTCTTATGTAAAAAATTCCCGTTTTCACCTCAACACGGACAGTTCTTCCTTTTACTCCACCTGTATTATGGGCTCTTAAAACAAGTTTTTCCCTGCTGAGAGCTGCTTTAGTTGCTATAACATTCCTCATCCCTATGTTCAAAATGTTTGAGCACTTTTCCAGGTTAAACATCTGGGCTCCCCCGGCCATCATAACTATAATTTTTTCCCTTGCCGCCCCGAACTCCAGCATTTTGCCAAGCAGGCCAGGAATTGCCGTATCAGCGTATTTTCCCGGCAACGGAGCGTCCCCGGAGGAGATGCTGCTGTCCGGCAGCACAATATGAACCATTCCCGCTATTTTTTTATCGGGCTCATACATTGACAATCCGATACATGAGCCTAATCCGGGCGCTACCAGTTGTTCACCGGCCAGCCCGGAGAGTTTTGTTTCCCCCATTCCAACATTTATGCTTTTTACGCTCATATGTTAAAACCGCTAAATTCACTGTTACTCATTTATCATTCCTGTCAT
>JANQGS010000204.1 GCA_028277195.1 Candidatus Gastranaerophilales bacterium | reverse complement strand
TCCCCGGGCGAAACGGGTGGCCATGTTTTCAGGGTCGTCCCCGAGCTGGTTGAAACCCTAGGGAGTGAAAAACTCGTTCATTTTATGATTGAAGACAGTAAAATTACAGCTAAAATCCCCTCGGAAATCAACGTTATTGCCGGGAAAGAAATGGTTTTTTCGGTTGATGATACAAAACCGGTTGTGTTCTATGATTAGCCTAAATGGAAATAGCCGGCAAAATAACCTCTAATAAAAAACGCTACGGAAAATACGTATACTCGGGCAAAACCCGGGAAATTTCCTTTGGAGGGAAAAGAAAAGAACCTGCCCTGTCCCTCCCTGAAGTTAGCCATGAGGAAGCCACCGGCCTGAATGACCTGGACTCCGGCATAATGGGGAACTTTTTTGAGGACAATATTAAAAAAGACTCCTTAAGACTGGAAATGCGACTGGAGAGGGCAGAAAAAAAACTCGAAAAAGTGCGCGAAGAAATCAAAATAAGCCGGACATTAAGTATAAATACCCCGGAAGACAATGAGAGGCTCGAAAAAGCTCAAAAAAGGCTGGAAAAGGAAATAGCCTCCCGCAGGCGGGAATACAGGGATATGGGGCTGTCTTACCGGGTGGTTGACAGCATAAACCAGGCAAGCCGGGCCATCAGGGAAAAAGCACATAAAGCCCTGGAATTTTCAGGGAAATTTTTGCCCTCTGCCGGGGAAAGGGGAAAGTTAAATTTTGCGAAAATGCTCGATAAAAGGATTGCCCGTGAGCTGCGCAGGCCGGACAATTCCCGGCCACGGCGTATAGAGCCGCTGTTATTCCGGGCCGAGAGGCTGTAGGGGTATTTATTATACGGAAATTATTGAGCCCAGGGTTGAAAAAAAGCCTATTATCCAGTCGAAAAATATTATAAATCCCAGTAAAGGGACAAAAATCAGCAGCAATACCCTCTCTGATGAAATATCATAGGCTTTCATAACGGCAAAAACTGTTAACGCCGTTGTCCATATCCATACGGCAATCCCCGCCAGCGCCCCAAGCAGGCCCGCCAGCAACCCTCCCGTTTTAAAGAGCGCAATAGGGGCTATAAAAATCCACGGCAGCAACGCATATGCCGACAGCGCAAGCAGGATTTCTATCTTGCCTCCCCTGTTGAATATACAGGCCAGTATCTCAATGAAAAACGCGAAAAACGCCCATTTTATTATGCCTCCAAAACTTACCGAGATAAGCCCCACGGATAAAAGCGGGGTAATCTCATCAGCGCGCAGTACGGGGTTTAACATACTTACCAGCCCGACAATGGCCAGGCCCGTAAGCAGGGAGGGATTTGACTTGAGTTTTTCAAACGTATCAGCAGGATAGAATAGTGTTCCGTAAAAATTTTCCAAAAACATTTTTTTTACTCCCAGATAAATAACGGTTGACGAGGGTATTTCCTGCTCAGGGGAATAATTTTTTCAACCCCCGGCATTTTTGGCGCTAACCCCTGTGACATTTGCAGGAAAAATTCCTCAAAACCCCTGGGCTTACTGTAATTTACAACGGGAATCTTTTTTATTTTTATGATTTTCTTGATGCCCTCCTCTGCTTCTTCCAGGCCTCCGAGCTTATCCGCAAATCCATACTCAATTGCCTGCTCGCCAGTAAAAATACGCCCGTCAGCATATTTTTCGAGGTTTTCCTCCGTCAGTTCCGTTTTTTCCAGCTCATACCCGTCGTTCCTGTTTATTCGTCCCTCTTTAATCGCTTTTACGAATTGGGAATAAGCGTTTTTAACGAGGTTATTCAGCAGGGTTCTCTCATCGGGGTTTAAGGGCCTGTATATATTGCCTGTATCTTTATATTTCCCGCTTTTAATCATCTCGGAATCCACGCCGAGCTTATCGCTTAAGAGTCCCCTGGCGTTTATAATCTCCATTATCACGCCGATACTTCCGGTAATAGTGCCGGGATTGGCGTAAATCCTGTCGGCAGCGCTTGCTATATAGTACCCCCCGCTTGCCGTAACATCGGCCATTGACACAATCACGGGTTTTTCTTCCCGCAGTTTTAAGACCGAATTATAAAGCTCCTGGGACATTGCAACAGTACCGCCGGGTGAATTTATCCTGAAAATTACACCTTTTACGTTTTTATCCTCCCGGGCTTCCTTAAGGGCTTTCAGGGCAACCTGCGCAGAGGAGAAATCCCTGAAAAAATTGTCTGCCTCGTCTGTCGATATTACCCCTTCCAGGACAATAAGGGCTATTTTATTGCCTGTGGGGGCTGTAAGGCTCTTTAAAAAGTTCGGCGGAGGGGTAGCAGGGCAGGCTTTTCTTTCAACCTGCTTTTTACCGGCGCTTAAAGTGCCTATAACAATGCTGAGCAGGCAAAACCCCAGTATTAACAGCGAAATCATTCTTACTTTCATTTATTGCAAATCTCCTTTTTGTCTCTAACAGCGAATTTTTCAAAATTTACCGACTGCTCCCGCTTTCCCGGCAGGATAAGGCGGTCCTTTTCCCTCAAAACAACGTCAGGGGAGGGGTTGGTTATGTATTTTCCGTCACGTTTTAAGAAAAATATTACCTCAAATAATATATAAATTATAGTAAAAATTCTGCCTGTTTCTTCGAATTTTTCTTTTTTAACTTTAAAATATGTATTATATTCTCTTTTTAATAAAAATTTATCTATGTCATCAGCTAAAATCCAGCCCGGCTTTACTAAAGTCTCAATTGCATAATCTATTTTGTTTCTTAGGGTGACTTCGAGTAAAGCAAGGGCAGGGTAAAATGCCTCTGATAATTGAATATTGTATATATATCTATTTATAATATCTTCATAGGTATCACTATCATTGATTTTATAGGTGCTTAGACGTTCTTCGCTTATTTCTGTTTTTATTTTTTCTATTTTATTCATTTTTATTCACTTAAAACTTATTGAAACTTATTTAAAATAGGTTATAATATAAATGTACAACCTCGGATGTTCTCCCTGCTATTTAGCATAGTCGCCGGGGTTTTTGATGTTTATTAATCATTATGTTACCTCCTCTCCCCAAAAAAATCCCTCATCAATGCCCCGCACTCACGCTCCAGCACACCGCCGGTAATCCCGGGCTTAAATTTTATGTAATCACTCATATTTATGACTGAGCCGAAAGCCCCGTAAAGCGGGTCATACGCCCCGAAAACCAGTTGCGGTATCCGGCTGTACAATATGGCCGAAGCGCACATCGGGCAGGGCTCAAGTGTAACATACAGCGTTAAGTCCTCCAGCCTCCAGTTATTGTATTTTTTTGCGGCCTGTTTTATGGCTATTATTTCAGCATGGGCAGTGGGGTCATTTTTTGCTTCTTTTTTGTTGTGCGCTTTTGCAATTATTTCATTGTTTTTATTCACCAGCAATGCGCCTACAGGTATGTCCCTGCCGGATTTCCCGGCTTCTAAAAGAGCTTTTTGCATAAATTCGGTATGTTTTCGCATAATTAAAGTAGTGAAATTGTATATAAAAAGTATTATAATGGTAATAAGTATTAAATTTTTTTGAAAAAATGAAAAAATACTTAAAATTATACTTCATACTTAACATTTTTTTATTATTTTGCACAGGTTGTAATAATAATAAACAATTAATAAATATTGGAGATAAAGATACACAGGCAAAATATGAAGTTACCAGGTATAAAAACGGTACTGTATTGATTGAGGAGGACACCTCGGGTAAAGAGGGAGAAAATGGCTCAAGATTTGAATTAGGAGATATAAAATTTGGCCCCGAGAAAATCAGGTTTGGGAATGAATAAGGCTGGAGAGCTTATAATGCAGGTTTTAGCCGAGAAAATAAGCATTCAGGATGCTATAAAGCATTTTCCCCGTGATGAAGAATGCTCATCGCTGGAGTGCGCGTTTCATGCCCTGCTGCACTATGAGGCTGACGAGGATTACAGAAAACACGACCCTGATTACGCGGAAGAACAGGCAGAACACCTTGAGGGAATTGCCTGTAGCCTAAAAAACGGAGAGCCGTTGCCTTTAAACATAATTCAGGATTACGGGGAATATTATGAAAAAGCGCCTGTTCTGAGCAAAAAGGGGTTTAAAAATATATTCAAAAACCTTTTTCGGCTGACTGTATAAAAGGCTATAGTCCCCGGAGTATTTCCTTAACCAGCGCAGTAAATACGTTTTCAATCCCCTTTGTTATCTCAATCACTTCTTCATGACACAGGGGTTTATCAAGCACACCGCAGGCCATGTTTGATATACAGGAGATGCCCAGCACGTCTAACCCGGCATGTCTTGCCGCAATGACCTCTGGCACGGTTGACATCCCGACGGCGTCCGCTCCCAGGGTCCTCAGCATTCTTACTTCCGCCGGGGTTTCATAACTCGGGCCGGTAACAGCAGCGTAAACACCCTTTTTTATATTAATCTTAAGTTTATTTGCGGCAATTTCCGCTGCATTAATAAGTTCTTCAGAGTAAGCCCGGCTCATATCAGGGAATCTTACTCCAAGTTCCTCTATATTCTGGCCTATAAGAGGATTATTCCCTGTAAAATTAATATGGTCCTCTATTATCATTAAGTCCCCGGGCTTAAAGTCCCTGTTTATGCCGCCTGCTGCGTTTGTTACAATGAGGTTTTTAACTCCAAGCAGCCGCATGACCCTCACAGGGTGGACTATTTCCCTTAAAGAATGCCCTTCATAGTAGTGCAGCCTGCCTTGCATGGCTATTATACCCTTGGAGCAAAGTTTTCCGACTATGAGTTTTCCGGCATGGCCCTGTATTGTGGAGGTTTTGAACCCGGGGATGCCAGCGTACGGAATACTTATCCCCTCTATTTCATCAGCAATACCCCCGAGGCCTGAGCCGAGAATTATGCCTGTATCGGGTTTAATGCCTGATGGAGCGATTTTTTGGCTTATATAGTCCGTGGAGTTCTTCATAAGCAGTATTTTACCATAAGGGAATAACTACAAATTTAATGCTAAAATTGAATAAATAAAATTTTATTAAAAAGGAGGAAAAGGAGGAATTGTATGGGCGATGTCTTGATTATCCTGGCTAACGGGTTTGAGGAAGCAGAGGCTGTAATAACTGTTGATGTATTAAGAAGGCTGGGCATCGATGTATGTATTGCTTCCGTTAATGACAGCCCGGAAACCGAATCTTCCGGGAAAATAAGGTTTATTGCCGATAAAAAGCTGCCGGATTGCAAAAACGATAAATTTAAAGCTGTCATACTCCCCGGCGGAATGCCCGGGACTGCTAACCTTAAAAACAACGGTAATGTTATGGAAGTTATACAAAAAGCAAACGAACGGGGCGCTTTTGTATGTGCGATATGCGCAGCTCCTATTGTCCTGGGCGCTGCCGGGGTTCTGGAAGATGTTAAATTTACGGTTTATCCGGGTTTTGAGGAATATTTCGAGAAAAAGCCCCTTACTGATATGGTTGTACAGGATAAAAACATTATTACAGGCAAAGGCCCGGGGGCTGCTTTTGGTTTTGCGCTCCGGATAGGCAAGGCCCTGGGTAAGGATACTTCTGCGGTCGCCAGGGGAATGCTGCTTGAGTAGATGAAAGAGCTGAAAATACTGATAATTGAGGACGATGAAGAGCTTTTAGGCAGTTACGGGGAATATGCCAGCCAGGTTTTCCCGGCGGTCGAGGCTGCCAAAAACCTTGAGCAGGCCGCTAAACTGCTTTCCCGGGAAAAATACGACTGCATTTTGCTGGACAACAGGCTGCCCGACGGGCAGGGCATCTCCTTTATAAAAAATGAACCCGAAATATCAGCGCAAAAAATACCCATAGTAATGATAACAGCATACGCAGACAAAAATTTGGTCATAGACTCGGTAAATGCCGGTATTTTTTATTTTCTTGAAAAGCCCGTGAGCAGGCAAAGGTTGCTGGAAACACTGCAAAAGTGCTTCAGGCTCTCCATGCGGCAAAACAAGTTCAGGGAAATGGAGAACCTGTATTTTATTTCACAAAAAACAGCAAGCTATCTTAAAGAGCACAGGAACATATCCGAAAGGGAAATAGAGATTATTTCCTGTGTAATGCTGAACGACAGGAACACAGACATAGCGGAAAAGCTCTTTATCAGCTCAGGCACAGTAAAAAGGCATATTCACAATATTTTTGAAAAGCTAAAAATCCCCTCCAGGGAAAAACTCCAGAAGTTAATCCATGGTTTAAACAGGGAACTTGAGTAGCTCAGGGCTGAGACGGCAGTAAGTGCAACTGTTCCCGGATTGCGATAATGTCCTTGATACCCTTTTCCCCTGTTTCAAGTATTTTAATGGCCTGTTCCATGTTAAAAGGCTTTTTTTCGCTTGTAACCTGAAATTCCAGGATTTTTCCCGATGCTGTCATGACTATATTTGCATCCGCGTCAGCGTTAGAGTCCTCTGAATAGTCCAAATCAAGAAGAATTTCCCCGTCAATTATCCCCACGCTCACTGCGGCAACCTGTTCTAACAAAGGTGAGGGTGTAAAGTCTTTCAAAGCCTCACAAAGCGCTATATAACCTCCTGATATGCTTGCTGTACGGGTGCCTCCGTCCGCCTGAATTACATCAGCATCTATTATGACAGTCTTTTCCCCGATTTTTGTTAAATCAACCGCAGCCCTGAGGCTCCTGCCGATTAACCTCTGGATTTCCTGTGTCCTGCCTGATACGAGCATCCCCCTGTCCCTGGAAACCCTTTTATCGGTTGAGCCGGGCAAAAGGGAATATTCCGCCGTAAGCCAGCCTTTTCCTGTATCCTGGAGAAAGCGGGGTACTTTATCCTCAATAGAGGCTGTTACTATGACTTTTGTGTCACCGAACTCTACAAGCACTGAGCCGGCGGCGTTTTTAGTAAAGCCGGGGGTAAATTTTATTGGTCTGAGCTGATTTATGGCCCTGTTGTTTTTTCTGGTCAGCATTTATTTCAAACTATCTACTTTTCTGTTAAGTTAATTTTATCATTATTAATTAATAGTGCAACTGAGTATTATACTGCTGCCTGAGTAATTACAAGAGCAAACTTTTATAAACATTTGTAAATAAAATATAAAAAATTAATTATAAAAGGTAATTTTCCCCCAAAAACGGTTTTTATTTAATTGTGGCCATTTTTGGGAAAAGGAAGTAGTTCAATGACAGGCGTACCTTATTACTATAATAATGCCCAGCCTCAGGTAAACCGGGCGTACTATCCTGTTGCCGTGAACAATCCTTCCGCGAGAAACCGGCTAAGTTACAGCCCGCCCGCTTATCCGTGGAATTCGGATATGAATGCCGTAATGCAAAGCTATATATTGCCCGTTATTTCCAAAGGGCCGGGATATAAGGAATTAACCCCCTTTAAACTGCCGGTTTTAGATACAACAGCAAGGCTCTATGAACTCGATAACGGCCAGGCAATAGCGATTATTCCCAAAAAAGGCCCTACCGCAATAAAAACCTACGTAAAAACAGGTTCGTTCAACGAAGGTGAATACAGGGGAATAAGGCATTTTATTGAGCACAGCCTGTTTAACGGCTCTAAAGGTCTCGCCCCCAATGAATTTGTTGAAAGGGTAATAAAATCCGGCGGTTCGTACAATGCCAGCACTGACACCGCTGATACCGACTATTTTATAAAATCCCCCCTGAATAATGAAGCGGCCCTTGAAGAATACCTTACAATGCACGCCAATATGCTTATGTTCCCGGAATTTTCCGATGCCATGGTAGAGAAGGAAAAAGGCCCGGTTATATCAGAAATCCAGATGTACCAGGATGACCCCTATGACCGGGCTTATAATGCGCTGATTAAAAACCTTTTCGGGATAAAAACAGACTACCAGGGCCTGATTGCCGGCTCTTCAAAAACAATACAGGGCCTTACAAAAGAAATTGTGCAGGAGCGCTACGACAAAAACTATACCCCTGATAAAATGCTGACGGTAATAGTAGGGGACGTTGACCCGGAAAAGGTCATAAACATAGCCAGCCCGTTATTTAACAGGAGAAAATCCCCGCCCGTTAGCGAACCCGAATACAACGAACCGCTTAACCTGACCCCGAAAACAGTGCGGGAAGACATTACAAGCCCGCATATAAATGCCTGTATGACAGCCATGGCTTTTGCCGGGCCGCAAAACAACAATATCAGGGAAACTTTTGCCTCAATGGGAATGTTAACGGCACTTACCGGTTATGAAAACGCAAGGCTCACAAGAGCATTAAAGCCCTACAGTTCAAAGCCGGACGGAGATATATCAGTATTGAGCTCTGATTTTAATTCCCCGCAGTTAATCCAGGTATCCGCCAACTTTGAGCCCGGACAGCAGGAACAGGGCCTGCAAACAATATACTCGACGCTCTATGGCATGGCATACCGCCCGTTGAGCCCGCAGGAAATGTTTATAGTTAAAAACAAGATGAAAAACAACATTGCCTCAATGAGCGAAAGCTCCATGGGAGTAGCGGACATGCTCGCCAAGGCCGTAACGGGCCACGGCGACATCAGGGCTTATACAAACGCTGAAAGCTATATCGACGCCCTTACCCCGCGGGATATACAGAATGCCGCCGGGAAATACCTGGACCTCAACAGGGCATCCATAGTCGTGCTGCATCCCCAAAAATCCGCGCAAATATCTTTCAGCGGGAATTCCGACCAGTTTAAATTTAATGATATAAAAGAATATGACTTGCCCAATAACCTTCGCGTTATTATGAATGACAACCCCTGGGCCACTAAAGCGAGCGTAAATATTGAGCTGAGAACCGATGATATAAAAACATTAAAGCCCGGGGTGGCTGATATTTTATCCCTGATGCTCAAAAAGGGCACACGCAGTTACCCTGAGGATTACCTGAACCAGATAATAGACGCCTATAACTTGGATATAGCCACAGGAGCAGGCTCAAAAGCCCTGGGCATAGGGGCTTCCTGTCCCGGGGAAAACCTGCCCCTCGCCCTGGGAGTTATAAAGGAAATGCTCTATAATCCTGATTTCTCACAGGAAAAATTCAACAGGGCAAAGGAAGAATTAAGGCTGATTTATGAAAGCAGGCCTAAAAACCCGACAGACAGGGCTATGGAAATGCTTTACCCTGATTACGAAAGCGGTATAACCCCGAGAAAAACCCTTGAAACCCTTGACCAGGTTACGTTAAATGATGTTTATAATCTGTATCGGGATTTAATCGGCGATTCCCAGGGTGTAGCGGTTATTGACGGGCCTGTAAGCAAGACTCCAGGGCTGGATAATGCCGTATTTTCCCAATTGCGGCAGGGTATAAGTTTTAGAAAACCCTATCACACCACGCCTGCCCCGCATTCACAAACCCCGGGGCAGACCGCTGTCATAGCAGAAGCCGAGAACAGGGACCAGGCGGTTGTAACGCAGGTGTTTAAGATAAAAGAAAGCGGCAATGTTAAGGACCATGCCGTACTGGTCCTGCTAAACGAGGTGCTCGGGGGGAACAGCAATTCAAGATTATTCATTGACCTCCGGGAAAAGCAAAAACTCGCTTACCAGGTCGGCTCAAGATACCATTCCGACTGGAAATACGGCAATCTGGCGCTTTCCATTAAGACAACAACAGAAGATGACCTTAACGGCGCAATGTATGATAACCTGGAAAAATCACTTGACGGGTTCAGGGGCCATATTAACAGCCTTATAACAACACCCGTAGGCGAAGAAGAGCTCAATACGGCAAAAGCCCAGGTTAAAAAAGATATAAGCGACGTTATGGAATTCTCAAGCGCAAGGGCTGACAGGTTGCAGGCCGGTTCTGACAGTGTTTACGGGGCACGGTTTAATAATGAGCTGGTTGATGCGATAGATTCGCTTACCCCGGCTGACGTGCAGAATGCCGCAAAGCTGTATTTAACCCGGCCTTCGGTGATTTCAATCATTGCAAGCCCCGACACCATAAAGAATACGAAGCCTTATCTGGAGTCGCTGGGGAATGTTACTTTATATTAGGCAACAATTTCGGTAGTATAAAACACCTCTTAAACCTGCCTGCCATTCTTTGGATTTTTTTGCGCCAGGATAATATTTTTCAATCTCATTTACACATGTTTGCCCGGGTTTTTGTAACCGGCAAGCCGGCCTAAAGTAAGCAGGTCAAAATTCCTGTATGGTTCAATCCCCTCTTCCCCCGTCAGTCGTTGGTTTTTATAGATTTTGTCTTTTATGTTAGTTAACATTTATCAATAAAGGTAGTTGAATAGTTGTTAATCGTTTTTCAGTTGCTTCAAAATAATCTTTTTCTAATTCTATGCCGATAAACTTTCTGTTTGTTTCTAATGCAGCAACACCTGTAGAACCTACGCCCATAAAGGGGTCTAATATAATATCATTTTCATTGGTTGCGATTTTGATTAAATGTTTCAATAATTTAACGGGTTTTTGCGTCGGGTGTTTTGGATTTTGCAATCTTTCAGGGCCCATACATATTGGAGATTCAAAAAAGTTATGCATTTCATTTTGTGCCCCAAAATTCCATGTATGCCCTTTATTCCACATACATACTATTAATTCGCAACTATTTAAGAAGCCGGCTTTTCTAAATTTAGGGACAGGGTTGGTTTTATGCCATACAAAAAATTGAAACGTATCGAATACAGGGTCAAAAACTTCATGCCATTTGCCGACTAAGTTATAAGAGCAAAAAGCAAAAAGATTGCCGGTAGGTTTTAATATTCTTAGAAAGTCATCCTTTAAATCTTTTGGGTCAAAATCTTTATCCCACTCAGCTAAGTCGTTATTAATATCACATCTCCAATCAAATTTCATATTCCCTGTAGAATAAGAACTTAAGTTATAAGGAGGATCAGTTAATATAAAATCAACTGAATTATCTGGCAATTTTTTTAATAACTGCAGGCTATCTTCATTGTATATTTCATAATTGTTAATCATTTTAAATATACCTTTTTTATATTATCTAAAGCATTTTTTATTAAAAAAGAATTTTTCTTATATTCATCCAAAACTATCTCATATCCTCTATCGGAACAACAAATAAAATTCCAGAAATCCTTGCCTATTAAAAGTTCATCCTTTGAAAAAAATTGTAATACCCTTTCTTGTTTCCACTCCCTATTTTCACCAAATCGATTATAAGCTGTAGCAAAATAACATTTTATATCAGCATTTTCCCCTAAACTGTTTGCCAAAATTGCATATTGTTCCATTAATGCTTCTTTTTCAGACCTCGCTTTTTTATTATCTAAATCTCCGCCTATTTTTAACTCTATTAAATAATGATTGTTATTTTCCCTATCTACTAAATAATAGTCACTTGCATGCGTTTTTTCTATTTTACAACTTTTATTTATATTTAATGTGTTTAACTTTTTATAGTGCTCAAAAGAGGGTTTTAACGAATTATTTCTATTCTTATACGCCTCAAGCAATTCAGCTATTATAGATATTTGTTCCGGATATAAGGGACCTTCAACTTCTGTTTGAACATCATAAAATAGTTCTGCTATAGTAATAGCCATTTTTTCAAGCATATTACCTAAAGAACTGTCTAAAGAACGCACAAGTGCTGTATAATATTGAATCTCTTCTCCTAATGCAGCAATGAAGACATTATGTATTTTCATGTTTATAGTACCATCAGGGTTTTCAAACTCCCCTGTATGACGTCCTTCAAATCCTATGGAATAAGATTCTATAGAGCTTTTAACAATTTTTCTTATTGATGTCTCATTATCAATTGTTTTCATAAATAAATTATAATATAAACCTCAAATAATTAATAATCCTCCAAACTCAGCACTGCCATGAACGCTTCCTGGGGGACTTCTACCTTGCCGACTGATTTCATCCGCTTTTTACCGGCCTTTTGCTTTTCCAGCAGCTTTCTTTTCCTCGAAATATCACCGCCATAACACTTGTCAATCACGTTTTTCCTCAATGCCTTGACGTTTGTCCTTGCTATGACCCGCCCGCCAATAGCAGCCTGTATAGGGACTTCAAACATCTGCCTGGGGATTATCTCTTTTAGTTTGCTGGCGAGTTTTTGCCCTGTATAAAAAGAGCTGTCCCTGTGCACTATAGTGCTTAGAGCATCTACAACCTCCCCGGAGAGCAGTATGTCAAGTTTTACCAGGTCGGAACGCTTGTACTCGCTGAACTCATAGTCCATGCTCGCATATCCTTTTGAGCGTGATTTTAACTGGTCGTAAAAGTCGGTTATGAGTTCGTTTAGCGGCACTTCATACTCAAGGTCCACTCTTTTGTCGTCTATATACTTCATGTTTTTATAAATGCCCCTTTTTGCCTGGGAGAGTTCCATGAGGCTGCCTACATAATCGTTGGGAGTGATAATGTTTACCCTGACATAGGGCTCTTCAATATAATCAATATACTGTGGCAGGGGAAGATTGGCCGGGTTATCAACCTGTATGATTTGCCCGTCGGTTTTAGCGACGTTATAGACTACGCTGGGAGCTGTTGTGACAAGGGAAAGGTCATATTCCCTCTCAAGCCGTTCCTGGGCAATTTCCATATGCAGCAGCCCCAAAAACCCGCACCTGAAACCAAATCCCAGGGCAGAAGAGGTTTCCGGCTCAAATACTATACTGGAATCATTCAGTTTTAGTTTTTCCAGCGCGTCCTTGAGTTCGTGGTATTCATCATTATCAACCGGGTACATGCCGCAAAACACCATTGGGACGGCTTTTTTATAGCCGGGCAGGGGGTCTTTTGCCGGTTTTTCCGCCAGGGTTATTGTATCACCCACAAACTGGCTGACTTCTTTTATTGATGCGGCAATATAACCTACCTCGCCTGTTTTAACCCGGCTTACCGGGGTTCTGCAGGGACGCATATAGCCCAGTTCCGTGACTTCATAGTTTTTTTTGTTGGCTATGAACCTTATTTCATCATCTTTTTTTACACTGCCGTCAACAACCTTGAAATAAACAATTGTACCGAGGTAAGGGTCGTAATAGCTGTCAAAAACCAGTGCCCTTAAAGGGTTTTTAGAGGTATCCTCCGGTGGCGGTACGTATTTAACAATAGATTCCAGTATTTCATCAATACCTATGCCTGTTTTTGCGCTGGCTAATACGGCATTGGACGTGTCAAGCCCCAGTATATCCTCTATTTCCTGCTTTACCCTTTCCGTGTCAGCGTTTGGCAGGTCTATTTTATTAATAACGGGTATAATTTCGAGGTCCTGCTCAATTGCCAGGTAAACATTGGCCATTGTCTGCGCTTCCACACCCTGCGTTGCGTCAACAACAAGAAGCGCGCCTTCGCAGGCTGCAAGGCTTCTTGAGACCTCATAGCTGAAATCCACATGGCCCGGCGTGTCTATGAGGTTTAACACGTATTCCCCGCCTTCATTTGACCTGTAGTTCATTCTGGCGGCCTGGAGCTTAATTGTTATACCGCGCTCACGTTCTATATCCATTGTATCCAACAACTGGGCCTGCATTTCCCGTTCGGAAACAGTGCCGGTTTTTTCAAGCAGGCGGTCTGCCAGGGTGGATTTTCCGTGGTCTATATGGGCTATTATGCAGAAATTTCTTATATGTTCAATCATAGTTACAGTATATTCAGAACAAAAAAGTTTTACCAGAAGACCTTACAAGACGGCTTCTAAAAATTTCCGCCTGCCAAAGGATTTTATGCGATAATTTTAAAAATGAAAGCCCTTATTTTACTCATTACCAGCACCCTGGTAATAATGGCGGACTTTACTATTGCGCCTGTATTGCCAAGAATAAAAGAAGCATTCGCTGATACCCCAAATATCGACCTGCTCGTAAAAATGGTGCTCACCACGCCTGCTTTATTTATTGTGGTGAGCTCGCCGTTTATCGGCTACCTGGCTGATAAGTACGGCAGGAAAAACATTGTGCTGGCGGGTGTTCTTTTCTATGTGGCATCCGGGGCTGCGGGCTATCTTGCAACCTCGGTTTACGAGCTGCTGGCGGGCCGGGCTATCTTTGGCATTGCCATTTCTGCGGTAATAACAGGATGCAGCGCACTCATCACCGATAATTACAAAGGAACAGAACTAAGCAGAATGATGGGCCTGCAATCGGCTTTTATAGGTTTCGGGGGTATACTTTATATGATAGTGGGCGGGTTTATAGCTGATTTTTACTGGAGAAACACCTTTCTTATTTACCTTTCACCCCTTATACTGCTGGTTCTATTTGCTATATTTATAGATGAACCCGGGACAAAAAGAAAAACCCGCACACCCCTGGTCAGTTTTGACCTGAGAAAATACGCAAAAATATACCTGGCAGCTTTTGTGCTGATGTCATTTTTTTATATGATACCACTGCAAATCCCGTTTTACCTGAAGTCGGTTGTACCCGGTATAAACAACTCTGTTATAGGGCTTACACTGGCAATAGTATCGTTTTTTTCGGCAATCACATCGATTTTCTATAAAAGTATAAAAAACCGCCTTTCCTTTAGCAGCCTGTTTATCCTACCCTTTATCATTATGGGCGCGGGTTATATTATTATTTATTACCGCCCTGATTACCTGTTTTCAGTTATGGGGTTAATAGTAACAGGGCTGGGTATGGGACTGGTTATCCCTAATCTAAGGGTATGGGTCGGCTCAATAAGCGATATGACAAATGCAGGGAGGGCTTTTGGAGGATTGACCACCTGTTTTTACCTCGGACAGGTTTTTTCACCGCTGCTCATAAACACCGTAAACGGTAACTTCAGTATAGCCGGCGTTCTTATGGTAGTAATGTCATCTGTTTTCCTGATTGGCAGGTCGGACAAACTTAATCGGTAACAGTTCAGAATAAAAATAAAATGACACCTATCGAGTATAAGCAGTATTTACTTGCTTCTTAGTTGTCCGAACCAAGGGGTACAGATCATTTTTTTTTAGTCCAGGTAATTGCACTTTAAAATATAAATAAAAAACCCACAACCTAAATAGGTCGCGGGTTTTTTATTTGGAGACGGAGGGAGTCGAACCCTCGTCCAGCACGGGCACAAACAGACCTCTACGAGCGTAGGTTACTATTTTTTGTCGTTAATACCAGGTCAGTTACCGCACCCTTGATATTAACCAAGCAATTTTTCAGTCCTGCCGGACCTTGAGGATTGTCTTAGCCTAACCTATCCTCATTGGTTAGGGGCATACCGGCGTAAGTGACCTGATAACCCGGCCGGAGGGGGTTAACAAGTGGCCTTTGCTAACTAAGCAGCTCTTAATTGCACTACGTTGTTGTCAACTCGAAAAGCGCCATTAGAACCGAATTTAGCAACGGTTGGCTCAACTACATTGTTGTGGTTGGCATTTGATTGTTTTGCTCGTTGATGACGGAGAACAGCGCTCCGGCTCGCAGCCTGATTCTACCATAACGCCCTGTCAAATCCAGAACGTCCCCATGGTAATTATATTCAGTTATTAAGGTGCATTAATTTATATTATAACATATAATTTGACTCAATCAACTGAAAGAATATCCTTAATATCCTCGTAGGTAAGGGTCTTGCCAATGTTTCGCTCGACTGAAATTACCGAATCAACCAGGTTACGCTTGCGCTCCTTGAGTTTCATTATTTTTTCCTCTACGGAGCTCTTTGTAATAAAGCGATATACGAATACGTTTCGGGTCTGGCCTATCCTGTGAGCCCTGTCGGTTGCCTGGTCCTCTACCGCCGGATTCCACCAGGGGTCATAATGAATTACATAGTCCGCCCCGGTCAGGTTCAGCCCTGTGCCCCCGGCTTTAAGGCTGACAAGAAAAACAGGGACGGAGCTATCGTTGTTAAAGCGGTCAACAACTTCCCTGCGGTCTTTTGTCGCCCCGGTAAGATAGCAGTATTTTATACCATCTTTGTCAAACCACTCCTTCACAATATCGAGCATCTGTACAAACTGGCTGAATAAAAGCACCCTGTGGCCTTCGCTGATGATTTCCTCAAGCATTTCCTTTAGGTGCTCGAATTTTCCGGATTCATTGACATTATACTGCCCCTCTTTGTCGAATAAACGCGGGTGGTTGCAGATTTGGCGCAGGCGCAGCAGCGCCGCAAATACGGACATCTTGCTCTTTTCAAACCCTTCCTCTGATATTTTCCCGAATATCTCCTGGCGGGTGCTGTCGAGTACGTCAAGGTAAAGGTCACGCTGCTCAGGTGTCATCTGGCAATATGCAACGCTTTCTATCTTGGGCGGAAGGTCTTTTGCTATATCGCGCTTCATTCGCCTCAATATAAACGGGTAAACCTGCTTTTTAAGCCGGGTTTCAACTGTTTTATCCCCCTTATCCTGTATTTGTGAAGCGTATCTGTAATTAAACTCGCTTAAATCATACATAAAACCGGGCATGAGAAAATCAAACACAGACCACAACTCAGATAAACGGTTTTCAATTGGTGTACCTGACATTGCCAGCCTGTGAGAGGCATTTAACTGTTTTGACGATTGCGATGTCAGTGATTCGTAGTTTTTTATGTTCTGTGACTCATCAAGTATGACTGACCTGAATTTGTGCTTTTTATACTCGTCAATATCCCGTCTTAGCAAGGCATAACTGGTTATTACAATATCATTATCCTTAATTCTATTGAACAAATGCTTTCTGTCCGGGCCTGTAATGTTTAAATACATGAGGTTTGGAGTGAATTTGTCTATTTCAGACTCCCAGTTAAATACCACCGAAGTGGGACAAATAACCAGGTTAGGCTCCTGGCCGTCTTTTTCCCTGGCTTTTTGCAGAAGGGACAGGGCCTGGACTGTTTTCCCAAGTCCCATATCATCCGCCAGTATGCCGTTTAAGCCGTATGAATAGAGAAACCAGAGCCAGTTAAAGCCTTTTGCCTGGTATTCACGCAATTCACCCCTGAGCCCCTGCGGCAGGGGAACATCCTCCATTGAATTAAAGCTGCTGATTTTTGCCCAGAAATCCTTGAATTTCCGGCTCATTTTCAGGGTTATTTCCTGTTCTTCCAGCTCTCCTACTATTCCTGAGCGGAACGTTTTAATCATATACCTGTTTTTATCGACCTCCAGAGCATCCACATTGCTCAAAGCAGAGCTTATCCTTAACATTTTATTATAAGGGATTTCTATATTGCCCTTATCTTCAAGGTATACATACTTCTGGCCCTGCTGGAAAAAATGCTGTACCGCGTCATAGTCAATTTTTGCCCTGCCGACCGTAGAGTAAAATTTTATTTCAAAACTGTCGGAGGTTTGTGAAAAATCAATATCAGCAACGATTTTTAACGGGCTTTTAGTCAGCTTAAACTCACAAAGGTCGTCCGCCTCGGCTATTTTCCATTTCTCCCTTGCCTGCGGGAGCATGTAATTATAAAAATCAATAGCGTTATCCCCTTCAATAACAAGGTTATTTGTTTGCATGGGAGTAAATCTTGCCCTTACGAGTTCGGCATAAGCGGCTTCTTCCAGTTTAAGGTTTCTTTTTACCCAGTAAATCAGGTCTTCATCGGGTTTTTTTATTGTTACATAGGGTGTTTTTTCCGCAAGTTTGCCGTAGGGAACCGCTACGCCGTCGTATTCAAATCCCAGTGTTGCCTTTATGCCTCCTTTATCGGTTTTTTCAAGGGTTAAAACATTTACGGGAGGCCGCTGCTCAAGTGTAAGCTGCTCTAGCCTTTCATACACCTCAACATTGGTAAGTTTTTTGAGCTTTGGGATTTCCTCATACACAAACTTACCGCCGTCCGCGTCCCTTATATCGGTAAAGGTTGATTTTGTGAGGTAATTCGGCAGGGTTGAGAGCGCGGTGTCCAGGGGAACAATTAAGTCCTTGTACCTGGCCCATTTTGCGCTTTTATTGAAAT
>JANQGS010000186.1 GCA_028277195.1 Candidatus Gastranaerophilales bacterium | reverse complement strand
AACAGCGAGGAGTCAAAAGCCCGCAACGCAAACATGATAGCGGTTACTTCAGAGGATGATGAGCATTTGGACTCAATTTTTGACTCAATAATAAAAATTCCAAAGACTGACGAGATATTCTCACCTATTTTGACGACTATACCTTTGCAGTTACTTGCGTATTACATAGCGGAGTTTCTCGGCAAGGACATTGACCAGCCGCGCAACCTGGCCAAGTCGGTCACTGTGGAGTAAAAATTTCTGATATAATAAAAAAGGAGATAAAAATTGTCTGATAATGTATATTCCCTGTCTGAAATAAAAAAACTTATATATGAATATAAAGAAGAATTGGAAAGAGAATATAATGCTGTTAACTTTTTTGTTTTTGGTTCTTATGCAAAAGGAGAACAAATGCCTGACAGTGATATAGATATACTCGTTGAGTTAAAGAGCCCGTTGGGATTAAAATTTTTTGGACTTGAAAAATTTTTAGAAAAAATACTTGGCAAAAAAGTTGATTTAGGCACGCCGGATAGTATTAAGCCGGCAATAAAAAACAAAATCCTGAGTGAGGCAGTAAAGTTATGAATTATCGAAACAGGGATTACAAATTGTTCCTGAAAGATATACTTGAAGCCTGTAATAATATTTTAGAACATACAAAAAATTATTCCTGCGAAGACTTTTTTGCAGATAAAAAAACAATAGATGCTGTAGATTACAATTTAATTGTAATTGGCGAAGCCGCAAAATATATTCCTGATGATATAAAAGAAAAATTAAAAGATATTCCTTTTGAAGAAATTGCAGGTTTGCGGAACAGATTGGCTCATGACTATCTTGGAATTGATTTAAGCATAATTTTTGCAATTGTGGAATACGATATTCCACAATTGCAAAAAACTATTCAAAAGCTAATTGATTAAATTCTATCAGCCGCGCAACCCGGCCAAGTCGGTCACTGTGGAGTAGGTCCTTACTGTTGATGTATAACCCGCAGGGCTTCTTCCATATCAATGTAGGAATTGTCGGACTTTACCGAGAATAAATCGCGTAAAACCTCTTTCCTGGTGGTATTTTCCTGTTCGAGCTCGGCTTCCACGTTCTTTTTTAGTACCCTGTTTAAAATCCTCGGCATAATTGTCCCGATTAACAGGGCTGTAAGAGCCATATTCCCCCAGTACATACCCTGGGCGTATTTAAGGGATTTTGCAGAAGTTATATCTTTCAGGGACTTCATGGGCATGAACAGTTTTTTCCAGAACCCGGCTTTCTCGTAGCCTTTAGTATTCATAATCGATGTCCCTTTGTGCTTATCAAGAAACCTGCCAAACACGCTGTTTAAAATCCTGTCCCCGGCAAAGAAAAACGCCCCTAATACGGGAAAAGCAACCGCGTTATATTTTAATTCATGCTTATCCCTGGCCGCAAGCAGGTATGAGGGTAAATCCCCTGTATGCCACATTACGGCATAAGTCAAAAGGCTCATAAACTTGCCATCCTTATAATCAAAGTTTTTGGCATTTTTCTTTATCCACCCGGATAACCTGCCCAATTGCTCGGACCCCTGTTTCATAGCCCTTGCCACATAGCCCGGTATTATCAGGGCAGGAGCAATGGCAAGACCGAATGACAATAAGAGTTTTTTATCTTTATTTTCTTCATGGCCTTTTGCCTGTTTATCCGTATAAGCCTCATCAGCCATTTCAAACTCGCCGCTGTAGCCCTTGCGTCCTGTTGTTAACTCGGTATACAGGTTAACAAGCCAGGGCAGAGAAGTGATAGCCACGCTTGTGGTTAAAAAGTCCAGCTTGAATATATTTTTATGAGCATTTATAAGGGTTTCCCTGAGTTTTTCCTTATCAGGGAATTTTTTCAGGATTTCGTTAAATTCCCTTTCCAGGCCAAGTTCTTTCCCCCTTTTCCTGATAGCTTTCTCCATTTTGGCGGCATTTTCACTTAAATCCCCTTTGGAAACCCTTACTATTTCCACTCCTTTGTCTTTGAAATTTTTTATAACCCCGGCATTTTTTAAAACGAGCTTATTAATCTGGGGAAGCAAACGCTATGAGCATATATAATACAGACCTGAAAAATCTCTCTTTACCCTCGGTTTCGTTGTTTGCATTTAAAGCATAGGGAATTGTAAATCCAACGGCACTTAACATTGCCCTGTTAAGGATAGTGTTGCTCTGAATAGCGTAACTAATATCCCCAAATCCCTTAAAGGCCGGTGTTTTGGGGTTGTTTTGGCTTTTGCGATAATACATGGTTTGTATCATGTTTTACCCTTATTATAGTTAATTAAACCCCGTAAATAAAAAAATTAACCCCGGATTTTTTTGAAAGATATTTCTTAAAAAAATTGACAGCCTTAAGCAAAAATTACATTTGTAATGAAATAATCAGCAGGTAAAATAAAGTAAGGGTGCTAACGCACCAAACCTTATTGACTGGAAGGCTGTAGCAGCGAGGTAATTATGGAACTACTATCACTGTCATTTTTAATATTCTTACCCTTAATAGGAGCTATAATCCTTTTTGGGCCATGGTTTCCGCAGAATGAGGTCAAGATACGCCGCTTTGCCAAAGGGTTTGCAGGGCTGGTATTTATTTACTCACTGTTTTTTATTGCGTTTTTTGACCCGATTAAAAAGGGATTCCAGTTTGAGGAAACAGTTCCCTGGATTACGCCCCTTGGTATAAATTATTCGGTTGCTATCGACGGCATATCAATTATACTGGTTGTATTGACCGCTTTTTTAGTTCTGCTCGCAGTTATTGCAAGCAAATACAGTATAACTAAACGTCATAAGCTGTATTATTCCCTGATACTCATACTTGAAACAGCTATTTTAGGGGTATTTACAGCAAAAGACCTGTTTTTATTCCTGCTTTTCTGGGAAATAGAGCTAATCCCGATGTATTTTCTGATTGCGATATGGGGAACAGGCAGGAAAGAGTACTCGGCAATGAAGTTTATACTCTATACATTCGCCGGAAGTATCTTTATGATTGCCGCAATCCTGGGCATAGTGTTCTATAACCTCACCAAGACAGGTGCTTTGACCTTTGATTTAAACACATACACTTATATGAAGTCACTTGCATACCCGACAGAACTGGGCATACTGGCATTTATCGGGTTTTTCCTGGCGTTTGCGGTTAAACTGCCGGTTGTGCCGTTTCATACCTGGCTTCCTGACGCGCATGTCGATGCGCCAACCCCTGTTAGTATGCTGCTTGCCGGTATATTGCTCAAAATGGGCGGATACGGGTTAATCAGGATGAATTTACAGATTTTACCTGAGATACTGGGTATTTTAGCTCCAATAATAGTGGTATTAGGGGTTATAAACATTATTTATGCCGCGATTGTTGCACTGGCGCAGACAGACTTGAAAAAACTGGTTGCATACAGCAGTGTGAGCCACATGGGCATAGTTTTACTCGGGATTGGGGCAATGAATGCCGCCGGGGTGTCCGGGGCGGTTTTCCAGATGGCAGCGCACGGGGTAATCAGCGCGGGGCTGTTTATGGTTGTGGGAGTGATATACTTAAGGACTCACACAAGGGAAATAGAGCAGCTCGGAGGGCTTGGGCAAAATGCTTCCAGGATAATGTACCTTGCAATGGTTATTGCGCTTGGAAGCCTGGGGTTGCCGCTTTTGATGGGGTTTGCCGCTGAAACCCTCGCCTTTTACGGGGCTTTTATCTCAAATACCGAATATATACAGGTAATGACTGTAATTGCCGCTGTTGGGGTGATTTTCACGGCTGCTTATATTTTATGGATGTTCCAGAGGGTATTTTTCGGCAATATATTCGAGAAATGGAGACATTTTCATGACGCGACCCCTCATGAGCTGGTTATATTGATATCTTTAGTTCTTGTAATTGTAGTATTTGGGGTAAACCCGGGTGGGTTGACTGATATATTCGGCCCGACAGTTGAGAATTTAATGGCTTTAGGAGTATAAGATGCAGTTATTACCTGAAATAATACTAATTTTCTTTATCTTAATAACACTGGTCTTGAGCTTTACCCTGAAAAAAGAGCGTATTAACCTTATAGTCTGGCTGAGCGTTTCAGGTATTATATTATCGCTGGTTTCTATAGGCTTTACCTCTCAGGGAGAGGCTTTTTACGGGACGTTTGTTTCAAACAGCTATGTTAATATCTTCAGGGCAATTATCCTGCCCGGAACATTAATCACATTATTTCTCTCAAAACATTACATAAAAAGCACGGGCGAGTTCTACTTTTTCTTACTCACGGCAACCCTGGGGGCTATGCTGCTTTGCGGGGCAAATGACCTGGTAATGCTGTTTATTGCGCTCGAGACCCTGAGTATATCCAGCTTTATCCTGGCCGGGTACGCGAAGCACGATAAATTAAGCAATGAAGCAGCCCTGAAATACCTGGTTTTCGGTGCTGCGTCCACCGGTGTAATGCTGTTCGGGTTCTCGTTCATCTATGGCATAACCGCTGAAACCAATCTCAGCCTTATATCAGCCTACCTGGGCGGCTATGAGGTAAATTATATTTTAATTATCGCATTTTTACTTATGCTGGCGGGTTTTGGCTTCAAAATTTCCGCTGTCCCCTTTCACTCCTGGGCTCCTGATGTATATGAGGGTGCGCCTTTGCCTGTTGCGGCATATCTTTCGGTTGTTTCCAAGGCAGCAGGATTTGCGATATTAATGAGGTTTTTAGGCATGTTATTCCCTGATACACTCTTATTCAGCATAATCATAGCAACTGTGGCGGCAATTACAATGACTTTAGGCAACCTTGCCGCCCTGGGCCAGCAAAATATCAGGCGGTTGATGGCGTACAGTTCCGTTGCGCATGCCGGATATTTGCTTATGGGGCTGGCTGTAATGACATATAAGGGCATGACAGCCGTTATATTCTACCTGGTGACCTACCTGTTCATGAATTTTGGTGTATGGGCGGCTATAGAGATATTTTCCGCAATCACCGGCAGGGAAAACGTTGATGATTACAGGGGACTTTCCTATAAACACAGGTATTTCACCCTTGGCCTGGCATTATGTTTGCTTTCTTTGGCGGGTATACCCTTTACGGCGGGATTTTTCAGCAAGTTTTACCTGTTCACCACCGTGGCAGTAGCCGGTTATAAATATATGCCGCTTCTGGTTATCGGGCTTGCAAACACTGCAATAGCGCTTTTTTACTACATGAGGATTGTTAAGGCCCTTTATGTAACTCCGCCTGATAAAACGCAGTATATTGACTTTAAAAAATCCCCGTTTGCCCTGAAGGCAATACTTACCGCTACGGTTGCCGGGGTAGTGCTTATCGGTATTTTTGCCTCCCCGGTTATTGAGTTTATAGTGAGAAATGCCTGAGAATTACAATAAATAAATAAGGTGCGTTTTTAAATATCATACCCCTGGGGCAACCACTCCCTGACCCTGAACTTTACTCCCAGTGCTTCTGCGATTTGCCTGCACTTTTCAATGTCTATTTTATAGTTGCCAAATCCTGAAACAACTGTGGCTGTTGTTTCTATGCCGTTTTGTGAGCATTCCTTCATAAAATTTTTTACACCCTGGTAAGCAATTGATTTTTCAAACACCGGATTGGTCAGCTCTGAGTAAAGCTCCTCGGTGTCCGCGTTTAAACTGATTGATATTTTATCAATCAGCCCGACAAGCTCAGGAACTACATTCCTTTTATGTATGAGGTTTCCATGCCCGTTGGTATTAATACGTATCGGTATATCGGGATGGTTCTGTTTTATGAACCCGGCGACTTTTTTAATTATATCAAGTTTTATAAGAGGCTCACCATAGCCGCAGAACACTATTTCCCTGCATTTATCGGAAAAAGCGTTTTTTACCTCCTCAATTACCTCATCGTGTGTAAAATTTTCATCCTCCAGTACAAGGTTCACACCGCCTACGCTGTCACCTGAGCTTCTTATGCAGAAAACACACTTATTCGTACATTTATTGGTGAGATTTATGTACATTGTGTTGCCGAGGTAGTATGCGAATTTACTTTCTGTCTGTTGTGTCATAACAGTATTATTTTCGCATAAGAATTTTATTCGTGAAAATAAAAATTAATAGCTTAATTAAAAATTTTTTTGTTATAGAATAATTTTTACCATGACTAAAGCTGAAACAATCGCTAAAGAATTAAAAGATAGCCTTAAAGAGAGAGAAGACTTTGAAGGGCTTTATTTGTAAGGCTCCCGGATAAAAAATACCCGACATGATTACAGTGATATTGATATAGCAGCAGTTTTTTCTCAGGATGTAAACTATGACAGGGACATAACGCTTAAAGTGTATGATATTGACGATAAGCATTGTAGATTTTAACTAAACCTTTGAGAAAAATTCCATACAAAATATTTTTTTTATTATATCATAATTTCATCTAAGAAATTAAGGAAGATAAAAATGGCAAAAAAAGTAGTAGCAAACATAAAACTTCAAATCCCGGCCGGAAAAGCCAACCCCTCCCCGCCAATTGGGCCTGCATTAGGTCAGCACGGCGTTAATATAATGGACTTTTGCAAACAGTACAATGCCCAGACGCAGGATAAAGCCGGAAGTATCGTGCCTGTTATAATAACAGTTTATGAGGACAGGTCCTTTTCATTTATCACAAAAACCCCGCCAACCTCAGAGCTGATTAAAAAAGCCGCCGGAGTTGACAAAGGGTCTTCTGTTCCCAATAAGGATAAGGTCGGTACAATAAACCTTAAACAGGTCGAAGAAATCGCAAACGCAAAAATGCCTGATTTAAACGCAACAAGCCTCGAGGCAGCAGTCGAAATGGTAAAGGGGTCTGCCCGCAGTATGGGTATAACGGTTCAGGATTAATTTTAGCCCGGCGGCAATGTAGCCTGTAGTTTCTTGCTCGATAAAATCTCTACCGCCTTACTCAGGCATACGTCTTCTCCCTTGATAAAACCTTCCGGGCTGGTCGGTACTTTATAGTCAGGCTCAATGCCTTTTTGCTCTATATCCCTGCCCGAAGGAGTAAGGTATTTTGCTATGGTCAGGTTAATCCCCGAGTCGTCAGGCAGCCTGAGTACCATCTGTACCTTGCCTTTTCCAAAAGTTTTTTCGCCGACAAGCTCTGCCCTCTCATAATCCTGTAAAGCCCCGCTGAAAATTTCGCTCGCACTTGCTGAGGCCTCGTCAATAAGAACTATGACAGGCTTGTGTGTTACAAAATTATAAGGCTTTGCGGAAAAATTCTTTTTATTTCCCGCCCTGTCCACTATGCTTACTATATTTCCCTTATCAAGAAACGCGTTAGTCACCTCAATGGCGTTAGTCAACAGCCCGCCGTAATTCCCCCGCACGTCAATTATAAGGCTGTGAGCATCATTAACCGCCCGGAGGGCATTTTTAAACTCATTGGTGGTATCAAAACTTATAAAACTCGATATTTTGATATATGCGATATTTTTATCAAGCATTTTATACTTTACGGTTTTAATCCTGATTTCTTCCCTGATAATGCTTTTATCCAGTAAATTATCATCCCTTAAAACAGTGATTTTAACCGAAGAACCCTCTTCCCCGCGTATCAGGTCGGCAACTTTGCCCAGCGGAAGACCTTTAGTCGGAGTGGAGTCCACTTTTATAATTTCATCTTTGGGTTTTAACCCGTATTTCCGGGCCGGGCTGTTCTCTATAACGCTTATAATAATGACCTTGCCGTCCGTTTTGGTTATATGGACACCTATGCCCTTAAGCCTGGCATCCATGTTCATATCCTGCTCCTTAAAATCCCTGACCGACAAAAATTTTGTATAAGGGTCATCAAGGCTCTCCAGCATTGTTTCTATGGCAACGTGCGAGTCCCGGTACGTTTCAATACTGTTTTCGTAACGCTTTTTCCACTTTTCCCAGTCCTGGTGATTGCAGGTTTCATCAACATAATTATTTTTAACCATGCGCCAGGCCGCGTTAAAAACCCCTTTCGGGGAAGTATCCATTTTCTCGACATTTGCAAAACTATAACCTAAGAGAGTAAAGGCTGTCAGAGCCAGAAAAAAGGTTATTAAAGGATTCTTCAAATTTTTCAAGACTTATTTTATGCCTTTCCGTATATTCATAATTGATTTTTGACTTAAGGTAATCCCTGATGGCTTCCCCCGGCAACCTGAGGTTAATTGATGCCGCATCAAGTATTTCATTAAAGTATAGTTTAAGTCCTGTTTCAATTGCTTTAGGGATTAAAATATCCAACTCCCGGAACATATTTTTTTTCCTTACCCAGGTTCCGAATACAGCCGGGTATCCTGCGGTGTCTTTCCATAGCTTTCCAATATCATATGAAAAGCAGTGCCCGGCATTTTTTTCCCTTAAGGCATTATCTCCTATAAACAGGGCTGCCCGGTTATTAAAATTTATATTATTGTAATTATGTATGCTATAAATTATGTCGTGCTTTTTCAGGATAATCTTTAACATTGCCGATGAAGTTGCCGAGTCATCGGGCAGTGCTATGTTTTTCACCCGGTGCAGTTCCCTGTCGGAAAACAGGGTAACGCTTCCGCATTCCCCGTCCGAGCTTATACATGCGGTTTCCACAAGGTCGTATTTATCCCGGTTTTTTAAATACTCAATGGATGAGACCGGTGCAATATCCAGTTGCCCCGATGCCATAAGCCTGTTTATTTGTGCGGGGTTGCCGTAGATTAACTCTATATTTTCCGGCTGCCATTTTTCGAGGGTATAATTTAGCGGGAGGCAGTTGGTGAAGTTTATGAGCCCGAATTTTATCTTTTTTTTGTGTTTCATTGCCTGAAACTGCCTAACTTTGCACCTCAGCTTTTGCGTCCAGCTCAAATTTTGTATGAATTGAGCGCAGGGCCTCTTCAGCGTGGTCTTTGTCAACAAGGCAGCTTATCTTGATTTCACTGGTCGCAATCATCTTGATATTTATGCCCGCCTCGGCCATTGCCTCAAACATTCCGGCGGCAATACCGGGCCTGTCCACCATTCCCGCTCCGACGAGGCTGACTTTTGCAATGTTCCTATCTACCACTACCTCTCCGGCGTTAATGTCTTTTCTTACACTTTCAAGTACGTCTATGGCGTTGTTAAGGTCGTTTTCATGCACGGTGAACGCAATATTGTTGAGGTTGCCCTCTTCAAGGGACTGGATAATCATATCAACACTTATATTACTGTTTGCAAGCGTGCTAAAAATCCTTGCGGCAACACCCGGCTGGTCAGGAACCCTCAAAATCGCTATCCTGACCTGTTTTAAATCTGCTGCAATTCCTGTAACCGGTCTGTGTATTTCCATTTTATCATCTCCTATTACTAATGTTCCGGGGTCATCGAGGTTAAAACTGCTCCTGAGCCGCAGGGGGACGTTAAACTGTTTTGCGGTTTCAACTGAGCGGGGGTGGAGCACTTTAGCCCCAACCCTTGCCAGCTCGAGCATTTCCGAGTAAGAAACGGTTTCCAGCCTGCTGGCCCTGGGTACCTGTCTCGGGTCAGCCGTATAAATAGCGTTAACATCGGTATAAATATCGCATTTTTCTGCCTTTAGGGCTGCGGCGATGGCAACGGCAGTGGTATCTGTACCACCTCTGCCAAGGGTGGTTATCTCGCCGTCCCGGGTTATACCCTGAAACCCTGCTGCTATTATTATTTTCCCTTCATTAAGGTGTTTTTGGAGTTTGTCCGTTTTAATATCAACGATTCTGGCCTTTGAGTGAATGCTTTCCGTGAATATGCCTATTTGCGATGCCAGTAAACTAATGGACTGATACCCTGCTTCCTGTATTGCCATGGAAAGCAAGGCAATGGAAATTTGCTCTCCGGTCGAAAGCAGCATGTCCATTTCCCTGCTGCAGGGTTTTTCTGTTATGTCCCCGGCCAGTTTTACAAGCCCGTCAGTAGTTTTACCCATGGCTGAAACTACTGCTACCACCTGTTTTCCGTTATTGTATTCACGTATAACGGCATTGGCCACGTTTTTTATTTTTGCGGCGTCTGCTACCGATGTTCCTCCAAATTTTTGTACTACTATACTCATTATCCTGTTCCTTTTGAATTTATTTCATTATAATACAAATTTACTGTTTTATTCCCGGGCTCAAGCTGAAATGCCCTGCGTATTTTTCTCCTGGCATCCTCGACATTGCCCAGCTTGCTCAAAACCGCCGCATACTCGGCAAATGCCTCGGCATGTTTATGGTTAACCTCAATAGCTTTTTGATAATACCTGGCTGCCTCATCATACAGGTTTAGCTCCTTATAGGCCGAGGCTATATAATATTCCGCCCCCAGCTTTTTAAGGGGGTAGTTCAGGGCCTGTTTATAATTCTCAATTGCTTTATCAATCTCCCCTGTTTTATGAAAAACAGACCCCAGCTTTACGTAGGCTTCAGCGTGGCGGGGGTTTATATCCAGTAAGTTTTCCAGCAATTCCCGGGCAGCGTCGAGCTCGCCCGTTTCTGTAAGTGAAATAGCCAGGGAGTACATTATTATTTCATTTCCGGGTGTTAGCGAAAGTGCTTTTTCCAATTTTTTAACGGCTTCCGTGTGGTTTTCGCAATTTTTAAGGGCCAACCCCCAGGAACAATAAAGCTCAGGATGATTGGGGTCTGTTTTCCGGGCCAGTTCATAACAAACTGCTGCCTGTTCATGTTTGCCTAACGCTGCCAGTATTTCTGCGGTATTTACCTGGAATTCCACCCTGACGGGACTCATTTTTATTGCGGTCTGGGCTTTTTCGTATGCTTTTTCATATTCCCCTTTTTTCAACAGGGCTACAGCGTAATAGTGCCAGGTTTCAGCGTTATTTTGCTGGTATTCGAGCGACAGTTCAAATTTTTCTATTGCCTCATCGTATTTTCCCAGCTCTACAAGTACAATCCCCAGCAGGAAAGCCGCCTGGGCCGATCTGGGGTTCATTTCAAGGGCTTTTCGAAATTTTGTTTCCGCAATATTTCCCCTGTTTTTCCTGGCAAGCGCAATGCCCCAGCTGAGGTATATCTCAATATTGTGGGGAGTAAGGTTAAGTGAGGCGTTGTACAGTTTTTCCGCCTTGTCAAACTCCTCCAGCTCAACCAGGGCCGAACCCCAGAGGGAGTATGCCTTTGCACAATCCGGGTCAATTCTTGCCGCTTCCCTGAATTTTGATATTGCGTCCTCGTATTTCCCGATTGAGGCGAGCGCAATGCCCCAGTTGTTGAAGCTCTCGGGGTTCAGGGGCCTCATATATGAAGAGGATTCAAATTTTTCAAGCGCCTCCTCAATATCGCCTGAAGCGGCAAGGGAAATGCCCCAGTTTACAAAGGCTTTTGATGGGATGGCATTTTCCCCCGTAACTGCCTTATAGTCCAGGGTTGTTTTATGGTATTTGGATACTTGCTCAATTATGTTTCGCAAAAACTTGAACATTACAAAATTATAGCAAAAAGGTAACTACTTATTACAGAAACTAAAACTGTTCGAGGAATCTTATGTCATTATTAAAGAAAAGTCTTATGTCATTGACCGCTAGTTTTAGCATGGCAAGTCGTTCCACGCCCATGCCAAAAGCGAATCCCGAGTATTTATCAGGGTCAATATTAACTGTCTGTAAAACATTAGGGTCAATCATACCGGCCCCGAGTATTTCAAGCCATCCGGACCGGGAACAAGTCCTGCAACCTGAGCCGGCGCAAATAATACACTGGACATCTATTTCCACGCTTGGTTCTGTAAACGGGAAAAAACTCGTCCTGAAGCGGGTTGGTCTCTCCTGGCCAAAAAATTGCCCGGTAAAAGCGTTTAGAACACCTTTTAAGTCCCCGAAAGTCACCTCTTTATCAACCATAAACCCTTCGACCTGGTGGAAAAGGTTGTTCTTCCTGCTGCTAACCGCTTCTGAGCGGTACACCCTGCCCGGGCTTATAACACGCAGCGGCGGCGGTGTTTTTTCCATTTTTCTTATCTGGGAATTTGACGTCTGGCTTCTTAACAGGAGGTTGGGCGCGTTGAGTGTATAGAAAGTATCCTGCATGTCTTTTGCCGGGTGGTCAGGCGGAAAGTTCAGGGCGTCAAAATTATAGTATTCTGTTTCCACTTCAGGGCTGTCAGCTTCATCGACCAGTGTAAAGCCCATTTTATAGAATATTGATACTATTTCATTTACTGTAAGTGTTAAGGGGTGCTGTTTTCCATATGGTACAAAATCCCCGGGCAGGGTTACATCTAATTTCTCTGATGCCAATTTTTCTGATATTGACTGTTTATATAGCGTTTCATAACTTTCGTCAAATGCTTTTTCTATTGCCCCTGCTGTTTTATTGGCCAAATCACCTATAAAAGGCTTTTCCTCAGGCGAGAGGTCTTTAATGCCGCGCCTTATGGTGTTTAGCTCGCCTTTCCTGCTAAGGTATTTTATTTTTATTTCCTGCAATTCATTTAAATTTGAAGCATTTTTTATTTCTTCAACAGCCCGGGTTTTCATTTGTTCGAGTTTAGTTTGCATTATTTTTCCTTTCCAGGGCAATTTAATTCTTTTATTATACCGCTCCCAAATTAAATTTCAGATTTTAACTGCTAACGCCTGGAGCGGTATGGCGAAGCAGGAGCGATGGATTTTGGAAAATCCGGCTTTGCCGCGCAAATGCGGACAGCGCCGCCTGCT
>JANQGS010000135.1 GCA_028277195.1 Candidatus Gastranaerophilales bacterium | reverse complement strand
TGAATTTAATTCTTAACGCTTTCCTCCCCATTTACAATAACTCCCAAGTTTTATACTTGAAATTATTATATCATATTATTTTATACTTTGCACACTAGGTTGTTACTAATTTATTTAAAAGTAAAGTTTTTGAGAATGTTTATCACTTTTATTATCAATTATAGGCTAAAGTAATTTTAATTGAAGAGTCATTATCAAATACCTTAATAAAACTGATATTGACATTTTCATTGTAATACCAGGCGCTGTTTTCTGAAACGTTCAATTCATCAGCCCTGTGCTCTGGATTACCGCCGGAAATTGGTTTAATATCATTTTTATTTATGTTTACCTTGCTCAGCGGTACTTTAATATCAACAATGTTTTCTGCAGGGTCATGCAGTATTGCAACAAAGAAATATTTTTCAAGTTTAGGAGTATAATTGTCAAACACCCGCTCAATTGTAATTTCCCGTGTTTTTTTATTAGTATATTGGTGCTTAATCAATGTTTTCCTGTATTCACTGTTTGCCTGCTTATCATCTGCAAACTGAGGGAACTTTTTAGCGTCCCTGGGTGCTGAAGAGCGGCTTATCCCGTCATCCAGGTACATCGTGTATTCTCCTGACTCGCCCGGATAAATATTAAGTGTAATCGGGTTAGGGAATCCCTTTTCATTACGTTCCCCAACGTACTGTTCAAGCTCTATAGTCGGAATAATAGCACCAGCTCTGACATATATTGGCACGATAAAGCCTATATGGTCCGAATTAGTATCAATACGGGCATCATAGTCCCTTATTGTGGCGCCGCCTTCTATTTTGGGTAACAATGGTTTTTTGTTGTCCATAAACGCATACCAATTGCTCCAGGCTGGAAGATAAATTTTTCTCCTGCCGTTGTTTGCGTTGGTCTGTTTCTCAAGAACGGGTGCAACAAGGAGGTCTTTCCTCACAAAGAACTGGCTGTCCGTATATGATAGTTTATCGTTATACAAAGCCCTGTCATTGCTGTCGTTAACAAACATTGCCCTGCATATAGGCATACCGTTTTCCATGTTTTCAAACATTGCATCATAGAAAAGCTGGAGCAACCTGTAGCGAAGCTCAATATAATACTTGCAAGTCGGGAGAACAGATTCATACAGATAACGATGGTCTTCAGGTATCGTATTCAAATTAACATACTGATAATTGTATGGTTCCTGGAACTTTTTTGAACCTTTAGCTGTATAATGATTCCTGAACCACGGCAAAAAGGCTCCTACTGCTGTCCACCTTATAAGAAGTTCAGGGTCTGCCCATCCCTCACCATTATATGAGGGCTCAAAACCTCCTATATCCTGTCCTACTATAGCCTGTCCACACATTCCCATTGCAAGCACCTGGGATATGTTAATCTTGAGAAAATCCCAGGACGAACAGTTATCACCTGTCCATAATCCTGCATACCTGTGCATACCTGCATAGCAGCCCCTTCCGATAATAAAATTGCGCTTATTCTCTCTTCCTTTAAGCGCATTAAGCCCTTTATATGTGGCTTTATGGAGGTTATATGAATACAGGTTCCATATATTTATGGCAGGAATCTTTGGGACTTTATCCGGGTCAGTATCCGATATTGAATTATCCGTTAATAATAACCTGAAAGGAAAACCCTTCATATCACCGCGTGTATTCCTGATTGCAGGTGTGGTCATATCCTGCCATACCATTTCAAGACCTGTATCAAACAGGTACTGGTATTGCCTACCCCACCATATGCGGATATCTTTGCTTCCAAAATCAGGATAATGACCTGTAGTACCTCTATCACCCCCGTAATTAACCTCTCCTATATAAGGATTGCCGCTATTAAAGTCTGGTCCGCGATATTCCATAAAATATTCATTTCCACCGCCGTAACATTGATACCACCTTGCGCCGGGGGCATTTGCATCTATCCTTTTGTCCTTTATAAAGTATCCTTTTTCGAATCCTTCCCGGTATGTTTCATAGTCATTATCCGGGTCATTATTGCTTATAATCGGGGTAATATTTGTGCTGCATTTTATTCCCCTCGCCTTTAAACCCGCAAACATTTTATCAGGCTCGGGAAACTTATCCTGATTTGCATCTATAGTAAATGTTTTATAATTTTTTTGTATATCTATATCAATATGCATCCCGTCAATCGGAATTTGGAAATTGTTATAATTTTCAACAGTTTCTTCTACTTTTTTCCTGCTGTCATAACCATAACATCCCTGATGGTATCCCAATATGTAGCGCGGTTTTAACTTTGCCCTTCCAATCAATAATGTGTAATTATAAAGGACTTCCTCACAATTTTTACCGTGCATAAAATAATAATCAAGCTCCCCAAACCGTGTACCAAAAACATAACGCGTTGAATTTTCATACCCCAAATCCATACAGACCTGTGAAGTATTATCCACATTAATTCCATAGACGCTGCTTATATCAAGATCAGCAATTCCGTTAAACTCCATAAATAATAAATCAGAGTGGTAAAGAGGCTCACGTTCCTCAAATGGACCATCCCCATAAACCTGATTATAGCGCATATTATCAAAGTTAAAATAATTTAACCGGGTCATATTTTTTTCAAGATTCCGGCCTCCCTGTTCCCCAAAACCGACATATTTAGCGGTTGCAGGCTTATGAACGACCTGTATTATTGAATAATCAATGTTACCGTCTTTTGTGTATCCGTTTTCTTTATAATATATCCCAGGGCTGTCTGTCCTCCAGATTTCTCTATTAATATCACACTTTAATACCTTAATCATAAACGGGTCTTTATTAATAGTAACTTTAATAAATTCTTGCCCATCCTTGTCCTCGGTTGTAATAGTAACAGTATTATTGTACTCATCTTCTGAATAAATTATATTTAGAGGTTCGTCAGTCATTTCCTCTATGGTATGTTGTAATTCTGATAGTGAATCCATAACAACAGTACGGGTATTTTTATTTGTATAACCCTTAAGGGAACTATTAGCAGGATGAAATCTTACCCTGAATATATCCTTTTTCATAAATTGTATAAGCATTGCACAGGTATCTTTGTCGCCTTGCTGAAATTCAAGAATGAGGGTTCTTAATGCGTGATTATATTCATGAGAGATTACTTCTTCAAGTTTATTCCAGGATTCCCTATAATTATCAAAAAATTCCTCAACCTTGATAAACCTGTATGGATTGACAACCTTCACCGGAGCGGCGGCAGTTTTTGGCATGTTAAAAGCAGTTTTGCCTGTAGCCATAAAATTTCTCCTTTCTTATTTAGACAATTATCAGAGGGTGATACGGTTTAAAAACATTGCTACTTTTGGATTTTCAGCGTTAAAATATGTGGAAACGTTATAAGGTACCGTAGCAAAATCTATTTTGCCATCACCGTCAAAATCGGCTAAAGCAATTCTGCTTGCAGAAATTGAAGATATTCTTTTTTTAGATATCTTATTACCGGGCAGCAAGTCATAGTAAAAAACACCCATGTCCGGAGCAGGCCCTCGCAAGGCTACGATAAATTCATCGTCCCCGTCTCCGTCAAAGTCAGCACATAACAGGTGATGTCCGACGTTTTCCCCTGAAGGGGTGGGGGTAGTATTGTTAAAAACATCAATAACCTGACGCTCCCACTTGGCTTCAGAGAAAGGTGCCTCTTTTTCTTTTGTATAAATAGCTAAAGTATTTCCGTGGAAAGGCTCAATAGCAACGATATAGGCGAATTTATCCCCGCCAATCTTACCGGCATCCACATCTCCTGAACCTTTAAACTTGCTGGGGCTGGCGTTAACCTGTCCTAATTCCCCTTCACCTATTTGTTTTATTTTCCATTTATTATCTTTGTCATAATAAACAAAAATAATACCTTCTTCACTTGCCAGCAAAGCTGAATCAGTCAATAGCCCCTCATCCTCTAAAAATTTTTTTATTGTTACCCCATGAATTAAACGCAATTTGTCAGTAACGGGAAACCCTTC
This sequence comes from Candidatus Gastranaerophilales bacterium, assembly GCA_028277195.1. Lineage (GTDB taxonomy): Bacteria > Cyanobacteriota > Vampirovibrionia > Gastranaerophilales > UBA9971 > JANQGS01. The sequence goes on along the minus strand of JANQGS010000135.1, from coordinate 18,655 downwards.
CCAATGATCAGCATTTAAAGGGTCTTCGGGACATTTATATAACATTACGGGTATTGGTTCATGAATATTGCCTTCAGTCCCTCCAGTTACAGGTAGGGCTAATATTTCCAAATTATCTGGCCTGGTAAAATGTCCAAAACGTAGGCGATGAGTTGCCATTAAATTGTTGATAAAATAACGTTCCCACCTTTTTCCGTCATGATTATTGCCCGGGTTTTTGAGCCAGGAAATTTTTCCGTTGTCCGGTTTACAGTTGAATATGCAAAATCCATAGTCGTGGCTTACCAGCAAATCCATATGACCATCTTTATCTACATCCGCAAAATGAAGCCCTACAGGTACTGACAATTTAGTAATTAAATGTTTTTTCCAGGTCGGGTTCTCATACCAGACTATTTCAGCCAAATCGTCACCAGGATTGCCAAGACCTGATTTTATAATATCCGGCTTTTTATCTCCATTTACATCAAAAGCAACTGTAAAATAAGAATCAATAACTTCATCATTACTCAAATCATCAACTATAACTTGCTCAAATTTTACATTATCAGTATCCTGGGCCGATATAACCTGAAATTTTTTGGGGGATTCCATTATTTAAACTCCTTTTATTTATTTACATGGTGATATTCTATGGCCATCCATATACAATCTGTTTCGGCGTAGTACTGGTGCCAGGGATAAACAAAATTTAAGTTTTCATCTATTGCACAGAACGGGAAATGACTGGTTCCAACATTCATAACAATATCTTCATAAATAGTATCGGGATTGTTTTCCCTGAATTTCTGCATCCTGCCGGTTCCATAAATTTGTGTATGGATTTCTATAAAATTATGCTCATTGTGTATGCCACAGTTAGTTTTTTCCGGGGCGTACCATAAATTAACCTTAATTAAAAAATTTTTGCATGTTTTTGGCGTTTTCGACTGCCCCAACAAATAAAAGGGATCAATTTTTATTTGTGTAATTTCCGGCTGTGATGATTTCCATAAAGAGATATCATCAAATTTTTCCCATTTGGTATTTTCTATAATATCTTTCATGCAGTTTTTCATCTAATAATAACCTTATGCTTCGCTCCATATAATTAAAAGAGAAAGTTAAAAGAGATAATAAACAACCCAAATACTTGTTTAAATAACCGAATAGGTAATTAACAAGGATTTATTTTATTCTCATTTTTAAAAATTAGCTGATAATTGAAAATATTTTCCCTGTTATTAAAAATAAATACCCTGTTTTTAAAAGAGAATTATTTGGAGAGGATTTTTTGGTATTTTCTTGTGTAATAAGGGAAATAATCAATGGCATAATGTACAAAGTTAAAACAGGTTGCCAATATCGTCGAGTGTAGCCATTTAGCTTCTCCAAATTAAAATACCGATTTATCAATGTTAACCTCATTTAATGGTCATCTGATGAAATCGGTATTTAAACTCGTTTTATAATTTTTTAGTCCTCGAGGTATACATCCAAATCCTCATCGAGTTTTACGTATATTTCCTCGCCGGCAGGAATGTTTACCCCGCAACCCGGCCACATAAGCCCGAGCCCTGCGCCTATGCTTCCGCCCAGTATCGCGCCGAGCGCCGTGCCGTCACCCAGGTCATTGCCCAGCCCGATAAACAGGCCGAGTAATGTACCGAAAGCTGCAACTGAACCTGTTACTATGCCGGCTCTTTTAAGGTTACATTTTCCAAAACCCGGTTCAAAAATTTCATTATTCTGGATTGTCCCGGCCAGGGGATATATTTCTCCTGAGGCAGTGACGAGGTTTGTGATTTCAAGTTCGGCCTTTCCGTTAATATGGAAAGGTTTTCCTCTTTTAAGTTTTGTTATCTCGGCAACCAGGCTGCTACCTGCGGGGATAATGGTTGTTCCTTCCTCTGTGTTGAGGTCTTTATCAAATACAAGGTGAACCAAATCGCCCTGTTTTACTTTTTTGCTCTTGAACCCTTCCTCAAAACTTACCGGAAGGACGTTAGAAGCCAGTATTTTGGCCTGTAAGGTCGTGATTTCAACTTCATTGACCTCATCAGTATATAACGTAGACCTTAAGTGTTCTATTATTATGTCATATTCTTCCACTTGCAGCTTTTCAGGTTCAGGCTCGTTGGTTTCCTCAACCCTGCTTACTTCCTGGAGGTCCGGCCCACGGTAGTCGGCTGATACAATACAGGGGTTCTGCCTTATTTTGTATAATAAAGCTGCTGTTTCAGCCCTTGTAAGGTTTTTATTCGGGGTCAGGTAGTTTTTATCCGGATAATTTACATAAAGCCCGTTTTTAACCGCCCTGGCAAAGGGTTTTTTCGCCCAGTCGGCAATTTCTTCGCTATCAGCAAACTGCTTAAGCACACATTCTTTTGTTTTTGGCTGCTCCAAAGGGCATGGTCCCGGACATTTAACCGCACATTCATATGAGGCCGCACAGGCTGCCGCCGGACAGGGATTTCCAAAATCAATTGCACAGGGTTTTTCACATTCTGTGGCACAGGGCTTTTCGCAGCAGTTAAGTGTTTTTGAAATTATTGAGGTGGCTTCTGCTTTTGTAATTTCATTGCCGGGCCTGAAGGTGTTATCGGGATAACCCACTGCCAGCCCAAGCTGGGCTGACCTTAAAATATCGCCGTAAGCCCAGAAGTCCTCGTTTATGTCAGTAAACAGGTTCGGGTTATTTACGGGTAGCTTTTCCCGGTTGAGTGTTTTTATCACCATTGAGGTGAATTCCGCCCTGTTGACGAGCACGTCAGGTTTAAACGTTTCGTCAGGATAGCCTGAGATTATGTTTTGTTCCGAGAGTTCCCGGATTTCCGTATAAGCCCAGTGCCCAGGGCCGATATCAGAAAAATTTATCGCCAGGGCAAGTGATGTGTTAAAAAAGAAAAGTAGTAACGATAGTGTCAGACAAAGTAAACTTTTTTTCCGGTGCATTTTTAAGCTCCTCCTTCTATAATAATTAATTGCTAAACTTTGTATAATTAGTATTCAGATTTTAGCATGGTTTTTAAATATTAGTGAAGGAATTTTTTCCATTTTTTAAAGGATGGTTTAGACCCATCAAATGAGCTTAAATTCACCTCTTGAACGATGTAATAAAAATTAATAAATGGCAGAATGTTAATAATAGCAGTCTGGGACGAGGTTATAAATGAATAAAAACGAGGAATGTTTGCTTTTATTTTTAAAGCATCCGGGAAGGTTGGACAGTACCACTGAAAAACTTAAAAAGTTTATTTTTTTCATAGATGATAATAATATTATTATTAATGAAAAAAATTTACACAAAAGTTATTTACACTAAAAGTTCCTCCCAGGGGAAAGGGCCTATACCTTTAGGAGCAGAGGGCAGGGTTTTATTATTTGTTGAACATCCTGTTACATCAAAAATCCTGGCGGATTTTTCCCCTTATGGAAAGGCTATAGTGCCACTTAGCAGTGTAAAGGCAGTTGAGGAAGACCAATGATTAGGAATGTCTGGGACAAAAAACTATTCCGGCAAATTTCTTATTTCCTGCTTATAGCTGCGGCTATAATGCTTTTATGGCTGTTGGGGCAGAAAATATTCAGCTTTGAGAACCTTTTGGAGGCGTATGAGCTTAAAACATACGACCTGCGGGTTGGTATGGCTACAAAAAGCCGTAATCATAACCCTGACGTGGTTATTTTAGCGATAGACGACGCCAGCCTGGAAATCCTGGAGGATGAACTCGGAAGGTGGCCCTGGCCAAGGGATGTATATGTCGATGCTATTGATTACCTGGAGCGGGATGGCGCTGACTCAATCGCTTTTGACTTAATGTTTGTGGGGCAACAAAAAGGTTTTCAGGATAGGGACCTGAAACTGGCCGAGACCATTGGCAAGTATGATAATGTATATGTTTCAATGAACTTTGATTACAGGGAGGACAAAAAAAACGCCCCTGATGTTCCCGATAAATTGTCCGTAAGCCTTGAAAACAGGAGCAGGGATATAGATTTTTCTTATTTTAGCTATACTTATTGCAGGTTAATCCTTGATGAAATAATGGAAGCAACCGATAAAATAGGGTTTATTAATTTCAGGCGTGACCCTATTGATAAAATCGCCAGGAAGAGCCCGACCTTCTTTGAATACAGGGGCAATTACTATCCTTATCTCGCGCTGAAGCTGGCTTCTGACTATATAGAAAGACATGAAAACGTTGATACTAATAAATATGTCATTACCGGGGATAACCGGCTGTTGATAGGGAATAGAAGCCTACAGCTTGATAATAGCGGCTCAATAACAATAAACTGGTATGGGCCTCATTATACCTATGAATACATACCTTTCTGGAAAGTATATAAATCTGTCCTTGAGGAGGGTTACTTAAAAGACAAAATCGTTTTCATTGGCGCGACAGCTGTGTCTTTATACGATATTAAAAGCACACCGGTGAGCAGCGTATACCCTGGTGTAGAAGTCCAGGCCACTGTTTTTAACAATATACTTGATAACCGCTCTGTTAAAAGGGTAAGCGGCCTGACTGACATTATAATTGCGCTTGTACTCAGCTTTTTCGTTGCAATTGTCATAATAAAAATCCATGAACCCCTAATCTCTTCCCTGGTTTCGATTTTCATCCTTTTATCATACATTTTCCTGGCTTCGGCCATTCTTGATTATTACCTTGTCTGGGTGGGAATAGTTATCCAGTCTGTTTTTATAGTGCTTACATTTGCGGTTATGTTCATTATTAAATACGTGCTCAAGGCAAAGGATTTTGAGTATACGTACAGGCTCGCCACAACTGACGGCCTGACCGAGCTCTACAATCACAGGTATTTCCAGGAAAAATTAAAGGAAAACATTATAATCGCCGATAAAAATAATTCCTGTTTTTCCATTGTGCTTATAGATATTGATTTTTTCAAAAAATTCAATGATACATACGGGCACCAGGCGGGTGATGAAGTTTTGCGCCAGGTGGGCCAGGTCCTTAAAAGGTCGGTTAAGAACAGGGATGTCGTTGCCAGGTATGGGGGAGAGGAAATGGTTATTATACTGGCGGAAGCAGACACAGAGAGCGCGGTAAAAATAGCCGGGAGAATCTGTAAAACTATCGCTACAAAAGATTTTAACCTTGCCGAGGGGCTTGTGGTAAATGTTACCATAAGTTTAGGGGTTGGTGCATACCCTGTTCACGGAAAAACGTCAACAGAGCTCATAGAATTTGCCGATAAGGGGCTTTACAGGGCAAAGAAAAACGGCAGGAACCAGGTAGGGGCCATGGAGGACAGGGTTGATTCCTCTTCATAAATAAAGAGCTGTTAATCACTCTTCACCTCTATAAATTTTTCATAATCTTCAACACTTCCTCCTGACAGGCAGCATTCAATTATTTCTCTACCCAGAGCATCTAACCCTGGCTGAATGAATTTTTTAATCTGTTTATGAAAGAATTCAGTTAATACTTGCGCCCCGGCATCATAAGCCTCTTCCCCTACTTCAGGCTGCGTTTCCACCCTCAACAGGGTTGAAGGTATTGTTACCCCTTCAATTCGGATGGACTTTAATGAATAACCCAATAAAGAACACCTGGAAGGAACAAGCTGACCCGGTAAAAATGGGGCAAATCCTCGACGTGCTAAGTAGTCTCGTGCTATCCATTGGGGCATAAAGCCTGTTTCCCAGGCTCCCACATGCTGGTTTGGTGTTAGTATATAACGTGTTTTATAAGCATCAACAAATTGATTTAAGAGCAAATTTGCCTGGTCGACTTTTTTGCCGGTGGTAAAAGGCCAATAACTTCCAACTCCTTCGCTGCTCATAGAATCAGTGTCAACAATGCTTGGGTTTGAATATCCTCTTGGAGCAACTAAACGCCATAACCAGGCCAAAGCCGGGGACAGGAAATGGAAAAGCCCCAGAATGCCGTATGTTGGGTTTTCTCTGGTGCAGGGCGGTGTTCTTACGCCAAAAGAACGTACATCTATTGCTACTTTTTCATTTACTACTGAAGGGACAATATCTCTTGGCAAAATAACCCTTGGGTTAGGGCAGGGTTTTCCGGGTTCGTCTTCTGTATGTTCCCAGATTAGGGCAGTACTTTCCGCAACAGCATCCAGATTCAAAAATAACAATGGTTTTTCAGGCGCTACTGTTAATTTTTCAAGGTCATGGTCTGTTCCGTATTCGTTAATATGGTCAACACGAACAAACCATGCGTTTTCCGCATCCATTATTCTTAATTTTCCGTCCTTCTTTTGAAAAGAAGGGTGGCACAATCCCATATCATCACAAACAGGACTAAGATCGCAGGTTCTCTTTATTTCAAGAAATGTTTCATCGCCGTTAATAATATTTTTGCCCACACGGATTCTTCCGTCAGGCATACGGTGGGGCTGTTGGAGCATTTCACTTTTCCCGCCCCCGCTTGCGCCTTCGTGCATAAAATTAACAAAATTATCATAAGGGGTAATAACCTGTACTGCTGAACAATGAGCTGTCACCCAGTTATTTTGAGCGCCTGCATGAATCAGGGCTCCATAAACACCTTTTTTTGCGCTGGGACCGGGATACAAATTATATGAAAATATTTCATGCTGGGCAATGCGGTTATGTACTACAACCTGTTTGCCCGCAAAATGGGTATGTCGAAATGAAGGTGCTACATAGATTATTGATTTTGGTTCAAAAGGACGGTTTATTTCTTTCAAGTTCACGACGCCCTGCAATAAGCCAAGCCCAAAAGCAAAAAATCCTGCATTAGCGGGGCATATTGCCAGGGCATCTCCCACTAATCCGGGCTGGCCCATTTCAAAACCAAATATTGCGAGTTCCTGGCCTGAAAGCCAGGAAAAAGTTTCTTTTCTTAAGCTCTCAAAAGGATAATCAAATTTCTCCTTAAAGCGAGGTTTATCAGAGGCCCCATCGTCTGCAACAAAAAGGCAATCAGGGTCCCGTCTGCGCATATATAGCTCTGTATAATTAACACTTATTCCATTTTTTACACGTACTGCCTCAGCTTCAAGAAATTCGCTGTCGTCGGGGAGTTTGGAAATTACACTCCATTTCTTATTTTCTTTAGTTCCACACGCTAAAGATTCAAGCTCTTCTATGTTAGAAGCAATCTTGACAGAAGGTGCCGCATTTAATATTTTCCGAACCTCTTTTGGCAATTTAATCTGGTCAATAACATTAATACTTTCAAATTTATTTCTATCTTTTATATTTTTCACGGATAAATTATCTTCCTCTAATCAATTCGTTGTTTGGAATTACGCTTTTTTACCCCCTGATAGCTTTTAGCTCAACAATATCTGAATAATTTTTTGCTGTTAATCTTTCAACTGATATTATATCCTTGCGTAGTGATTTGACTTCGCCTTTAATCTCTTTCTGGCCTTTTTTAAGCTCGGCAAAGCATTCATCAATTGCATTAAAGCGTTCATCAGCTATATCGAAGCGTTTATCAACGGCCTCAAAGCGTTTATCGATAGTATCTAAACGTTTATCAACGGACTCAAAACGTTCATCAATAGTATCGAAGCGTTTATCAACGGTTTCAAAGCGTTTATCGACACCATCGAAACGTTTGTTAATGTCCTCTTTAATACTTTTTAATTCTTCTAAAACTAATTTTTGAAATTCTTGATTTTCCATAATTAACCTTCCTTACTCCTGAAGATATTATTATAATTCTAATACAAAAATTAATCATATTTAACACAGCCATGATATATTAATACAATGAGCTCGCTAACTGATGACTTTCTTGTATCCTGCATAATCCCGACCGGAATAGGCGCGTCAATAGGAGGTTTTGCCGGGGACGCCAGCCCTCATGTCAACCTGCTGTCAAAAGTCTGCCCGGTTATTACAAACACAAATGCAGTCAATGCCGCTGTTTTCTCCGGAATTAACGAAAATATCCTCTACACCGAAGGGTGGGCCCTGGATGAATTTTTCGGGAGGAAAATAGCCCTGAGACCCCATAAATATAATAAAATAGGTGTTATCTTCGACGAAAAAATACCTGAAAAAACCCTGAATGTCCATATAAATACAATAAATGCCGTTAAATCAACCTATGGCATCAATATAATAGGCTATGACAGTGCAGGCAGGGCCGAAGAGCTAATAAAAAAAGGGGCGGAGGCACTTGCGGCGGTTTATTATTTTGAAATCCCTGAAAACGATGATGATTATGCCCTTTATGGGGGGGTTGACCCTATAGGCAAGCGGGAAGCGGAGATTTCCCACGCATTGAGCGAAAGGTTCGGGATACCGGTTGCGCACTCGCCGGCATTTCCCGACTCCGAGCTTGTTATAAGCGGAAGAATAATTGACAGGCGTGCCGCGGCAGAGTACATAACCCCGACATTCCTGCCTTGTGTGCTTATTGGGCTGTATAATGCCCCGCACCCGGTTGGCATGGAAAAAATAAAGGACGGTGACATCACCGTTGATTCGGTTAAAGCGGTGGTCATGCCCGGCAATTGCCTTGACAGCCCGCCGGTATGGGCGGCTTTAGATAATAATATACCGGTAATAGCGGTTATGGATAACAAAACCGTGCTTAACGCCACAGCCGGGAAGTTAGGCATAGAGGCAACAGAGGTTAAAAATTACCATGAAGCCGCCGGACTGCTGCTTGCAATGAAAAACGGGATTTATACCTGATTTAAAAAAAATCGCATTTATTATATAATGGTTTTTCTAAATTCAGCATATAAGGCCAATGAAATTCTACGCAGACCTGCATATACACTCAAAATACTCCCGCGCGACCAGTAAGGACTGCACACTGGAGGGGCTGTCCATGTGGGCGCAAAAAAAAGGCATAACAGTGCTGGGCACAGGGGATTTTACCCACCCGGCATGGTTTAGCGAGATTAAGGAAAAACTAACGCCCTCAGGCCCGGGCGTTTTCAGGCTAAAAGATGACAACCAAAGCCCTGTGCGGTTTGTGCTGTCTGTTGAAATATCGACTATCTATAAAAAAGGGGATAAAACACGCAAAATACACCACGTTGTGCTGGTACCGGACCTGGAAGCGGCGGAAAAATTCAGGAACCGGCTTGATTCCATAGGCAACATTAAGTCAGACGGCAGGCCAATCCTGGGATTGGACTCAAGAAGCCTGCTGGAAATAACCCTGGAAGCCGGTGAAGGCTCAACCATTATCCCGGCCCATATCTGGACACCCTGGTTTTCGGTGCTGGGTTCAAAATCAGGCTTTGACTCAATTGAAGAGTGTTATGAGGACCTGTCCGGGCATATTTTTGCGCTGGAAACAGGTCTCTCGTCAGACCCGGAAATGAACTGGCGGGTCTCAGGGCTTGATAGGTACAGGCTGGTATCGAATTCAGACGCGCATTCCCCCTCAAAACTTGCCAGGGAGGCAACAGTGTTTGACACAAACCCTGATTATTTCAGCATTATGAATGCCCTGAAAACCGGGAAAGGCTATATAGGCACAGTAGAATTCTTTCCTGAAGAGGGCAAATACCACATGGACGGCCATAGAAAGTGTGATGTATGCATGACGCCCCCGGAAACCGTAAAACATAAGGGCATCTGCCCGGTATGCGGCAAACCGCTTACAATAGGGGTTTGTCACAGGGTCAATGAACTTGCTGACCGCCCGGAAACCGGTTTTATACCGCCGGAAACCGCCGGAAAGGTCTACAGCCTTATTCCCTTACAGGAAATACTGGCTGAAATCCTCCGGGTAGGCGTTAACAGCAAAAAAGTGGAAACCGTTTACTCGAATATAATACAAAAACTGGGAAGTGAGCTGTCAATTCTCCTGGACGCAGACCCGGACACCATATCAAAAGCCGATTCCCCTCTTCTGGGCGAGGCAATTACACGTTTAAGGGCAGGCAAGGTCATAAGAAAAGCGGGTTTTGACGGAGAATACGGTGTTATAAAGCTGTTTGAGAAGAATGAGGCGGTAAAAAAAAACGGGCTAAACCTTAGTCTGGATATAGACATACCAAAAAGTCACAATAAACGTCACAATAAACGTCACCCCGAAAATAATAAATGTCACCCCGTGCTTGACACGGGGTCTCATGAGACCCTGAATCAAGTTCAGGGTGACCAAAAAAGGAATGAAGTCTTTCTGGACAAAGAACAACAGCAGGCCGTAAATACAATCCATGGCCCGCTGATGGTTACGGCAGGACCGGGCTCAGGCAAAACACGGGTGCTGGCACACCGCATTGAAAATATGATTGCAAACCATGCCATCCCTCCGGAAAACTGCCTTGCCATTACTTTTACACGCCGGGCTGCCCGGGAAATGAAGGACAGAATTAAAAATGACAGGGTAAATATCCATACATTCCACTCACTCTGCCTTTCTATATTAAGGGAAAAGCAGGAAGTAAACCTGATAAGCGAAGAACAGCAGTTAGAAATATTCGGCCCAAAAATTCTCAACAAAATATCAAAAGCCAAAAGAACATCACAAATCGATGACTCCATAGCTGAAGAGTTCAGAATATACCGGGGCAAACTGGCTGAAAAAAACCTTGTTGACTTTGACGATTTGATATTAACGGCGGTTAAGATGCTGGAAGATAACACTGAATTGCTTAAACAGTATCATAATCGTTTTAAATACATTTCCATAGACGAATACCAGGATATAGACCCGCTGCAATACAGGCTAATCAGGTTATTAGTTCCCCCGGGGGGCAATTTATGCGTAATAGGCGATATTAACCAGGCTATTTACGGGTTCAGGGGCGCTGATACGGTATTTTTCAATAAATTCAAACAGGATTACCCTGATGCCGTTGAGATTAAACTGAAAAACAACTACCGCTCCTCCGGTACTATAGTCAACGCGTCAAACCAGGTGATAAGGACTGATAGCCTTTCCTTATCACGGATTGACCCGGAGAGAATAACTATTCACAACGCGCCCACGGAACGGGCCGAGGCGGAATTTGTTGTAAGCACAATTGAAAAGCTGGTTGGAGGGCACAGTTTCTTCTCAATAGACAGCTCCCGCTCAAGCGGTGAAGAGGTTAACTATTCATTTTCCGACTTTGCGGTTCTGTACCGGGCATCACAGCAGGCGGAGGCGCTTGTTGAGGCATTTGAGCGTTCGGGTATGCCTTATGCCGAGATATCAAAAGCCGAATCACTCGACCCCGGCGCCGAGAGGGTATCGCTTTTAACCCTGCATTCCTCAAAGGGCCTGGAGTTTAACGCTGTGTTTATAATCGGGCTGGAAGAAGGCGTTTTGCCTTTGCCTTATTGTGATAAGGAAGAAGAGAGGCGGTTATTTTATGTGGGCATGACAAGGGCAAAGGAGAGATTGTACCTTTCTCACTCCTTAAAAAGGCCGGTTTCGCCGTTTTTGGAAAAAATTGAAGCTGAGCTGTTGCAATTCAGCCGATTTCAGGGCAAGAGACCCGAGGGTAAGCAGTTGTCGCTGTTTTAACGCAAGTTGACTTATTAAGGCTCAGGATAGCTTGACGAGCTTCTCAATGCTCCGGTTAATGGAGGGATTTAGCTCTATTGCCTTGTCAAAATACTTTTTTGAAAGCCCATTTTTGCGTCTTTTAAAGAAATAATACCCCATATAAAAATATAAGCCGGTTTTATCGCAGCTTAAGCGGCGAGCATTTCTCAAATGCCTGATTGAACTTGAAAAATCATCGATTTTAGTGTAATAACAGGACAGCCCGAAGTTAACATTAGGGTCATCCGGATTTATTTCCAGTACTTTTTTAAATCGCTCAAAAGCTTTTTCATTTTCATCTTTTTCAAGATACGCAAAACCCGTGCTTAAAATGATTCCAGTGTCGCCCGGGGTTAATTCAAGGGCCCTGTCTAAATACTCAATAGCAGGGTCGTACTTTTGGGTTTCCAGGCATATCAGCCCAAGGTTCTTATACAGGGCGGTATTATGCGGGTCGCCGGGATATCTTTCCAGGAATTTAAAAGTATAAAACACTGCTGTTTCATACTTTTTCGCCCTGCTGCAAAGGTTTATGAGCTGTAAATAAGTCGAGGGCATATCGGGATATATTTTTAAAGCATCCCGGTAATAATTAATCGCTCCGTCAACATCCCTTTTTTGCAGGGCTATATTTGCCAGGTAGCCGTATGAGGCAATGTTTTCCCTATCAAGGGCAAGGGATTTCTTGAAATTCCCCTCCGCCATATTAAAATTTTTTAACTGGAAATAGCTCCTGGCAAGTTTGTAATAAAAGCCGGGGTTTTGTTTGTCAAGACCGCAAGCCTTTTCAAGGTTTTTAACAGCCTCCTCAAACTTTCCCATATAAAAGTATGTATTGCCGATTTCGCTGTGGCAGAGCGCAAACCCCGGCTCAATCGTAATGGCTTTCTTGAAATTAACAAGCGCCTGGTCGTATTTTTCCTGCAACTGGAACATATCGCCCACTTCAAAGTATACGAGGTAGTCCCCGGGGTCTGTTTGCAGCACTTTTTTATAGTTAAAAAGCGCTTTTTCATAGTCCTCTTTTCTTTTATAGCAGTGAGCGAGCCATTTATAAAAGTCCGGACGGGAAGAATCCTGTTCTATTGCCTTTAAAAAGAGCTCTATCGCCTCATCATACCTTTTTAATTTATATAAAGCCCGGCCTGCGTAAAAATATCCCCATTCAGTTTCAGGCTGGACTTCCATGGCTTTTTTAAAGCATTCTAAAGCCAGGTCAAAATTTTCAGAGTTATAATAAACCCTGCCCCTGTCTATAAAGTATCTTGCGACTTTTTTAAGCGGTTTTTTCGACATTTTTCTTTATTTCTTCAAGGCTATCCCCGCCAAATTTTTCCAGGAAAGCGTCCGTGATTATAATTGCAAGCATAGCTTCCGCAACAACTCCGGCAGCCTCCAGCGCACAGACATCCGACCTTTCATAGTGGGCGATATGCTCCTGCCCGGTTGCAATATCAACTGATTTCAACGGTTTTTTAAGCGTAGGTATGGGTTTCATGGCAGCTTTCACCACAATCGGCATGCCATTTGACATACCGCCCTCAATCCCGCCGGCATTATTGGTTTTTCGAGAGTAATCAGTATTTATCTCATCATGAATTTGAGACCCGGGCAGCCTTGCAACGTCCTCACCTGCACCGATGCTGACTGATTTTATGGCAGGAATGCTCATTATTGCCTGCGCAATGCGCCCGTCAAGCCGCCTGTCCCAGTGTACATAACTGCCCAGGCCAACAGGAACATTTCCGGCGGTTATTTCCAGCATGCCGCCGAGGGTATCACCTTCTTGCCTTGCCCTGTCTATGGCTTCTTTATCAATATCACACCTGCTCTCAATATTAATGCCAAACTCCCCTAAAAGACCTTTTGCAAAAGCTCCTACTGCTGCTCTTATAGCGGTTTCTCTCGCGCTTGAGCGCTCCAGTACATCCCTTACGTCATTATGGCCGTATTTTATTACGCCTGCCAGGTCAGCGTGGCCGGGCCTTACGCGGGTTATTCTTTTCTCTTCCGCAAGTCTTGCCGTTTTTGGGTCATCCATATTGACAGGCTCGACTGACATGGGGATTTTCCAGTTTTCCCAGTCCTTATTTTCAATCACAAGTGTAACCGGCGCACCTGTTGTATAGCCATGGCGCACGCCGGAGTTAATTATTACCCGGTCTTTTTCAATTTGCATCCTGGCGCCGCGGCCGTAGCCTTCTTGCCTTTTTGCCAGGGATTTATTTATGTTTTCAATATTTATACTAAAACCGGCCGGTACTCCTTCAATTATTGCGGTAAGGCATTTCCCGTGTGATTCTCCGGCTGTGAGAAACCTGAATTTCATTAATTATCCTCCAGGTTATTATTATAACTTAGAATTAGATAAATGAATAATGTCGGAGAATTTTATTTAACAGGGTGTTAACCCTTATGGGTGATATGGCGAGATTAAAAAATCATTACCGCTTGTGATTTAATAAGTTTATTTTAGGGCTATTATATATAATAAATATATAAAAAGGTGGAAATTTTGAACAATATCTTGCAGTTAATAAGCGATGAAATAATTTGTCATAAAAAAGCGATAGAAGACGTTGAGGAAAAGCTGAACCTGCTGAGTTTTCTCAATGATGTTGATAATTATATGGGCCGCTCTTTTAACCTGGATAAGGAAGACCTTGTGAGCAGGAGGAAAGAGCTGGAAGGCAGGCTAAAAAAGCTGATTAGTAAAAAGGTTGAGCTGACAGGCCGGAGGGAAAACCCCAAAACCAATATAGTCAACAAAAGTAAAATTGCAATGAATAATTATTTATCTATTAATAATTACCAGGATATTCAACCGGATAAAATTTTAGGTATAATTGAATAAAAAAGATATTAACCTTCGGATAGATTAAACGATATTTGAAAAAATATAAAATTAAGATACCAGACGATACAAAAGCAAAGGTTAAAAAAATGAATATCAGGGCAAGTAAAATAGGGGCTTTAAGTCTTTTTATTTTAGCATTGAATTTGTTACCCGCACAGGTATTTGCAGTTTCAGCGAGTGACGTGCAGAGTGTAAGCGGGGCAACTGTTAATGATGTAAACGGCAATTTAACCGAGGTCTCAACAGACGCTGTTGAGGGTTTACAAGCCGAGGTTAACTGGAATGAGTTAAATATAAACGCAAATGAAACACTGCATAACATTTTTAACGCAAACAACCAGACCTTAATACACAGGGTGATAGGAGGCAACCTGAGCCGGATAAACGGTCAAATTACCGCCGGGGGCACCGGTGAAACATCAGGCAAAATAATATTAATTAACCCGAACGGTGTTTATTTTGACGGGGCTGAGGTAAACCTGCCTTCATTAATAGTTTCCACCGTTAAAGATGTAAAAATAACAGCCTCGCAGGCAAAATTCGATAATAAAAATGACGGTATTTCACATCTGCAAATTAGCAACTCCGAATTTAACACACCGTACGGAGTAGCATTTGTGTCAGCGGGAATGATTTATATGGATAACTCGCAAATTCATTCCTCCAACGGCGCTATACAAATGATTACGGCAGACGGCGTTAATTTTAAGTTCAAAAATGATAATATAGCCAGGAACGCAAACGGTATTAAGGCATCAAAAGGCAATGGCAGCGCGTATATTTATGATTCTGACATACTGGCGGACAAAGGTACTGTTAACCTGGTTGCACGAGCAAAAAATAAAGGCGTATCACAGTTCATAAACTATGCCAGCCAGGCAATACAGTCTGCTAACGGTACGGTTTACCTTGTTTCCGAGAACACGGGGGAACTTATTGCCGGCGGAAACCTTCAAATTAACGCAAATAAAATTTCCGTTGATGATATGAGCCTGGACGCCGGTAAAACAGTCCGCCTAAGCCTTAATGACCAGGACCTGGCGCTTGAATCATATGATAATGACCTGAATAGGCTTGCTTTGAGCTATGATAACGACCCGAATAATAAATTCCACATATCAAACCCGGCTAAACGCACAGTAGTACTGAGTGTCTCAAAAAATAACACTTTAAGCATAAACGGCCCGGTAGAGAAAAACGGCGCGTTTACTCTAAGCGCGGGCGAGTTCAACATTGCCGGGAATGCCGGTATTGCAACGTCGAAAAAAATCAAAATAACCGGCAAATCAGGTGACATAAACCTTATTTCAAACAATGTCAGGGGAATCAGGAAGTTTGAAGATGAAAATGCGGATATAATAAAAGTTAATACAAATACGCTCACAGGCAGGATTGACCCTGAGCTGCTGGGTTCGGGAAAACTGGAAATTACCGCGCAAAAGGGCAACATAAACGTATATAATCCCCTCAACAGGGAGATTTCCAAACTCAGGGCAAAGGGAAAAACTTCTGAGGTATATAATTTTGAGCTTATTAAAGAACCCGAAGTTATAAATACTATTAAAAAGGCCCGTGCAGTCGAGCCTGAAAAGTTCCACGTAAAGCCGGGCGGGTTAATAAAAGAAGGAAATAACCTGAATTTTTTAACACGTAGTTTCAACCCTTTAGGAAATGATACTGTAGGCGGAGCGGATTTATTCCGATTCAGTGAATTTGGCGGGTCAGCAGAAAGAATTAACATCGGGAATGACTTAAATAAGTTCGCCGGCATACCATGTAATGCAGGCGGAAGTAATTGCAGCGCAAAGTTCAAATTTTATGAGGTTTTAGAGCCTATATTATTATATTAAGGGGTCATAGCCTCCGGAATTAAGGGGATGGCATCGGAAAATCCTTTTTACTCCCAACCATAGGCCCTTTAGTGTTCCGTATTTTACAATAGCCTGTTTTGTGTACTCTGAGCAGGTCGGATAGAACCTGCATGACTTAGGTAGGATATTTTTAGAAATTTTTTGATATACATTAATTATAAGGATTGTTATTATTTTCATAATTTGTTATAATACCTAATACAGAGGGTTGCGAGCAAAAGCCCGCAGCTGGTAGACTTAAGTTAAGTCACATACTATTTTTAGAATGAGGGCTATCGCTACTAGCTCTCTTTCTGTTATGTGAATAACCATATTGTCTTCCCTCCTTTCCGACCAGGGGTTTTGCCGTGCGACACTGGTCTTTAAAGAGTCTGTATTAAGTTTTCAAGGCTCAGCTATATTTTTTAAACGCTCGGTTAATGCAGTTTATTACAGCATCATATATCTGATTATAGTCAGCGTCAACACTACTTGCCCTGGGAATAAAAATTAATTGCCGGTAATTTTTCAGGGGGAAGTTTTCATCTTTTCTGAGGTTTTTATATGCCTCTCTTACAAGCCGCTTTACCCTGTTGCGTTTAACAGCGTTTTTATGCACTTTTTTCCCTACAATAAAGCCGACCCGGGTGGGTTTTGAAGCATCACGCTTTTTACTGCCAACATATAAGACGAGCAGTGAATTTGCAACTGAGCGTTTCTGGCGGTATACATATGCAAATTCACTGCTTCGGGTTAATCTTTCTTCCCTGGGAAGCATTATGCGCGTTTTTTATACTCAATTCCGAGAGAATGGCGGCCTTTTGCCCTTCTTCTCCTGATAACGGCCCTGCCCCCGGGTGTGCTCATTCTTACCAGAAAACCGCTTACTCTCTGTCTTTTTCTTTTTGTGCCTTCTAATGTGCGTTTCATTTATATGTGCTCCGTTTATTATTACCCAACAGTATTCTATATTTAATCATGCTGAAAAAAAATAATAAAGTCTCCACCGATTACAGAATGCATCAATGCGCCCTACCCCCCCACAGTGCACTTACAGGTACAAGATAGATGTCTTCATCATAGCTTATAACTCTCGGGGTATTGCATAAAACAATTCCACAGATGAAATCACTTCCTGCCGCTTCTTTCAGCTCTTTAAGACCTGCTATGTCTTTTGAACTTATCTTCTCAGAGCTTTTAACTTCTATACCTACCAGGCTCGAACCTCTTTCAAGAACAAAGTCCACTTCCTTCCCGTCTCTTGTCCTGTAAAAACTAATATCCGTATTTTCAGCGACCTTATTGTTCAATTTTATCAGCTCTGAAAAAACAAAGTTTTCAAGTATATGTCCGAAAAGTGCCGGGTTTGTTCTTTGTAGTTCTTTTGGAGTGGACTTTAAAATATAGCTCAAAAGCATAGTGTCATAAAAATATATTTTACCTGACTTAACAAGCCTTTTACTTATATTCCTGTACCAGGGATTAAGATAATTTGTTATAAAAGTACCATTTAATATGTTCCTGTACGTTCTTGCTGTAACAGCAGTTAAGCCTGTGTCTCGGGATAAATCCGCATCGTTGATTAAATTCCCCACCCTGGCTGCCAGGGATTGAAGTAAAACAGGCATGTATTCAGCTTTTTCAAGGTTGTAAATCTGTTTAGGGTCTTCAATGGTAATTTTTCTTACATAGTTCTGGAACCAGCTTTGTTTTAAATCATCAGGCATATCTGTAAGTTCAGGGAAAGTTGCTTTTTCCATAACCTCGCAGACAGGTTTGTCGTCCCTGTTGAGCCCTTTAAAATCCTTGTCAAAACATTTTTGTATAAAATTAGATTCAGTTGATAAAATTTCTTCAGCAGAAAAAGGCAGTAATGTAATCGTAGCCATTCTTCCAACCATAGCATCAGCAAGTTCCGGGACAATCATTAAATTTGCAGAACCTGTCAGCACATATCTTCCGTTTGCACTGGACTCTTCTTTTAAAGATTCATAACGCTGCTCATCAACCAGCATTTTCAAGGGCCTAAAAATATCCGGTACCATCTGAACTTCATCAATAATTAAAGGATAACCGGCATCTCTAAGCCAGTTAACAGGGTTTCTAACCACTGCGCTTCTTTCCAGAATATCATCAAAGGTAATAAACTTGCCCTTAAATTTATCAGAGAGTATTTCTTTAACAAGAGTAGTCTTGCCTGCCTGCCTGCCTTGGGCCGTTTATATATATTGCCGGGAAGGAATTTAACGCTTTTATGATTATGTTCTCAATATGTCTGTGTATAATAGCCATGAGACAATCTTTTGATTAAAACTTCACTATTTGCATTATACACCTTCGCAAATTGAAAGGCAACTTTATGATTTGCGATAATACACCCTACCCCAAGCCCCTCTTGTCGGAAGTTTGACAGAGTAAAAAGCTGAAACCATGAGTTCATCATGGTTTCAGCTTTTTTGGGTCATTTTAATGAGTGGTACGTATAATAAAATAATGCT